>NZ_JAAKEH010000103.1:0-1698 GCF_011039095.1 Desulfovibrio sp. ZJ200
GGACGTTGGGAAAGGATAAGCATACTTTCAGCAATCCGGGTAACGGGAGAGACTTGCAGTGTTGTTTTTGATGGGGCACTGGATGGAAAAATGTACAATGCTTATATTGAAAAATTTCTTCTTCCAACGCTTAAAGCTAACGATGTTGTTATAATGGATAATTTGAATGTCCATAAATCAAAAACCGCCCAAAACTTGATAAGGGAAAAAGGCTGCAAGTATATTTTCCTTCCAGAATACAGCCCGGATTTAAATCCCATTGAAAAGATGTGGAGCAAAGTGAAACAATTACTTCGGGGTATGAAAGCAAAAACATGTGATGAACTGTACAAGTCCATTGGAAAAGCATTAAGTTGTATCACACAAAAAGACGCTGAAGGATGGTTTAAATCCTGTGGCTATGTAAAAAGTTAAAAGCAAAATGCTCTATGTGGCCGTGGAAGCCACCTGCGAAAGCCTGACGTTTACGGACATCGGCCTGACGCTCACCGGCACGGTTGACCGTGTGCGCGCCACCCCGGACGGTCTGGGCATTGCCGATATCAAGACCGGCAAGACTGCCGTGGCGGCTGACGGCACTGTCAGGACGCAGGGCCATGCCGCGCAGATCGCCGTCTATGAGATTCTGGCCGGACATGCCATTGGCCGCCCCATTGACGCCGCGGCCCAGATCATCGGCCTGCAAGTCGCCAAAACAGACAAGGGTCGAAGGGCGGGCATCGGCACTCTCCAGTCCGCGCGCGACATCCTGCTGGACGACGGCGAAAGCCCCGGCCTCTTGCGCCATGCCGCCAACATGCTTCACAGCGGAAACTTTTACGGCAATCCGCGTTCGCAACT
The DNA here is from genome assembly GCF_011039095.1 of Desulfovibrio sp. ZJ200. Classification (NCBI taxonomy): domain Bacteria; kingdom Pseudomonadati; phylum Thermodesulfobacteriota; class Desulfovibrionia; order Desulfovibrionales; family Desulfovibrionaceae; genus Desulfovibrio; species Desulfovibrio sp. ZJ200. Next base: position 841 of record NZ_JAAKEH010000103.1, read on the forward strand.
CTGTCATCCCAAGTATTGCCCGGCGTATGCCGGCTGCCGTTGGAGGAAGTGATATGAACCAGACAACCACCCTTGCCCGGATACAGGAAGAAAACGCCCCGGCTGTGTCCGTGGGCTTCGACACGCTCAGGGGCTTTGAAGCGATGCAGCGCATGGCAAACCTGTTCAGCGCGTCCAGCATCGTCCCGGAAGTGTACCGCAGCAAGGGCGAAAAGGACTACACCAGTCGGGGAAACTGCGTCATCGCGCTGGACATGGCCCTGCGCATGGGCGCCAATCCTCTCATGGTCATGCAAAACCTGTATGTGGTGCATGGCCGCCCGGCCTGGTCCGCGCAATTCCTGATTGCCACGCTCAATCAGTCCGGCAAATTTTCCGCGTTGCGCTACGAGTTCCAGGGCAAGGAAGGCCAGGACGACTGGGGCTGCCGCGCCGTGGCTACCGAATTGGCGACAAAGGAAAGGCTTGTGGGGCCGCTGATTACCATCAGCCTTGCCCAAAAAGAAGGCTGGTACGGCAAAAAAGACAAAAACGGCAAAGAGACAAGCAAAAGGCAGAGTATGCCGGAACTGATGCTGCGCTACCGTGCCGCGGCCTGGTTCGTCCGCGCGTATGCGCCGGAAATAGCAATGGGCCTCCAAACCGTTGAGGAAGTGCGTGATGCTGTTATCACCGTGGCGCCTGTCCACTCCGGCGAGGGCATGACGCTGGATGCCGTGAAGCCCATGCCCAAGATGGAACCCCCGGCCCTGGAAGAACAGGGAGCGCCGGAGCCTCCGCAGACAGCCCCCACGCCCGAAGCTCCCAAGTCCGAAGCCCCCAAGCCCGGCCCGGCCGCGCAAGCCGAGCCCGCACATG
>NZ_JAAKEH010000010.1:0-75045 GCF_011039095.1 Desulfovibrio sp. ZJ200
GACGGTGGATGGCAGCCAGGCAACAGGATTTATTAAAATGCTCTTTAATTTCCTGAAGCGTCATATCAACATTTTTATCAAGAAGGGCTTGCAATTCCCGAATCTCCTCGCATGAGAAACAACTTGGACGATGGCCATTGGGTTTGGCTGATAATCGTTGGTTTTCACGGTAAGCTCTGACCCAATTGCAGATGCTAGCCGGGGTATAACCTAAAATATCTGCCAATTGCCTGGCTGTTGCTTTTCCATCAAGATACGCATGAACAGCCTTGGTTCGGATTTCTTCAGATGCAAATTTCATCTCTGCAATCTAAACGATTTTTAAATAAAATAAAAGTCAAATTGCTCTAATTCTGCTTACGCTTACGGGTCAGATAAATGCCGTAGGCAAAGACGCCGATGCAAATGATGGTGGCAAGAATCCAGACGCTCATTGCCCGCCTCCTTTTTGGGTAAGATAAAGACTGCCCACAAAACAGGCCAAGCCGGGAAATACGCCATACCCCATGCCTTGAAAGATGCCGACAGCCATTGCTGCCACACTCATTTTTTCAAGCCAATCGGCAGTGCGCTGAGCATTTTTTCTCCTCTCTTCTTCGCAAGAGGTAGCAATCAGCGTGAGCTCTGGCAAGCTCACAAACTTCAGGAGAGGCGGGGGCGTGGCAACGCCCCCGCCTCTGGAGCGTATTATGAAAGGCTTGCCCCCGCCGGACTCTTGGCGTAAAAGTCTCGAATATGTCCAGATTACACCTTGCCTTGTGCGGTCCTCGCGTGGCGCGGCCCCTGCGCCGCGTCCTTGCGATCTGCCTGCTGCTCTGCCTGGCCTGCGCCATCTGGCTGCCCGGCAGCACCGCCGCGGCGCCGGCCATTCCTGCGCACGGCCTGATGGGCGTCAGTTCGGCCATCCTGTACGATCTGGATAATGAGGTGATCCTTTTCGAGCAAAATGCCGACGAGCGCATCCCTCCGGCTTCGCTGACCAAGGTGCTCTCCATGTTCCTGGCCCTGGATCACATCAGCGCGGGCCATGCGAATTTTCACAGCGACGTGCCGGTCAGCCGCGCCGCGGCGCGCTCCGGCGGCTCGCGCATGGGCCTGCGCGCCAACGAGCGCGTGCGCCTGGAAAAGCTCTTGCTGGGCATGGCCGTATCCTCGGGCAATGACGCCAGCATGGCCGTGGCCGAGTATGTGGGCGGCTCGGCCCAGGCCTTTGTGAACATGATGAACGTCAAGGCCCGCGCGCTGGGCATGCGGGACAGCCGTTTTCTCAACCCTCACGGCTTGCCCGCCCAGGGGCAGCATACCACGGCCCGGGACATGCTCACTCTGGCCAGAGCCTATTTGCGGGCCTATCCCTGGGCGCTCAAATTTCACAACACGCATGTGCTCAGCCACCGGGGCCGGGTCACCCGGAACAAGAATCCCCTGCTCGGGCAGTATCCCGGCGCGGATGGCCTGAAGACGGGCTGGATCAAGGCTTCCGGCTACAATCTGATCTTCACGGCCAGGCAAGGGCCCAAACGCTTGCTGGCCGTGATCCTGGGCGCGCCCGACGTGCGCGTGCGCGAGGCCGAGGCCTGCCGCCTGCTGGATGCGGGCTTCCAGGTCTGCGACAATCAGGCGGTTTCCGTGGCAGCGGCCCTGGACAGGCTGCCCGTGCAGGGCTACGTCAAAAAAGCCGCGCATCCGGCCGGGCGGCAGTATGCGCAGTCTCAGCCCGCCTCGCGCAAGCATTTCAGGCAAAGCCGGGCGAGCAAAACGGCCAAAAGCAAGATGACCCGCAGCAAGCCCGTCAGGAGCAAGGGCGTTTCCAAAACCCGCGCCCGCACCGCTCAGCAAAACCCCAAAGCCACGCGGCACGCCGCCCAAAAAGCTCAGGCCCGCTCAAGCTGACATCTGGGCAAACGCGGACGACGGAAGCACAGCAAAAAAACTTCTTTTCGCTTGAGAGCGTCAGAGCGTTTTGCTCATGAAAGTAGCTAAACCTCTCTATTTGCCGCGATCCAGGACGCGCAGGGAGATCGCTTCGGCCAGATGCTCCACGCCGATTTTTCCGGCCCCGGCCAGATCCGCGATGGTTCGGGCAAGGCGCAGCACGCGGGTGTAGGCCCGCGCCGAAAGGCCAAGGCGGCGCACCGCCGCCTCCATCAGCCCGTGCCCGGCGGCGTCCAGGCCGCAGTGTTCCTCCAGCAGGCTGCCGGAAAGCCCGGCATTGCAGAGCACGCCGCTGCCGTCATAGCGTGCGCGCTGCACGTCCCTGGCGGCCAGCACCCTGGCCCGCATGGCGGCCGAGGAGCCGCTGCCCGAGGCGTCGCGCAAGTCCGCATAGGGCACTGCGGGCACTTCCACATGCAGATCAATACGATCCAGAAGCGGGCCGGAGAGCCTGCTCCGATAGCGGGCCAGTTGCTCCGGGCGGCAGGTGCACTCGTGCTCCGCATCGCCATAATAGCCGCAGGGGCATGGATTCATGGCCGCCACCAGCATGCAGGCCGCGGGATAGGTCACGCTCTGCGCCGCGCGGGAAATGGTCACAGCGCCGTCCTCCAAAGGCTGACGCAGCGCCTCCAGCACGGCTTTGCGATATTCCGGCAGCTCATCCAGAAAGAGTACGCCCCGGTGGGCAAGGCTGACCTCGCCGGGCCGGGGACGGCCACAGCCGCCCACCAGAGCCACGTCCGACACGGTATGATGCGGCGAGCGAAAAGGGCGCGCGGTCAGGAGCCCCGCGCCGGGGGCAAGCTTGCCGGCCACGCTGTAAATTTTGGTGACTTCCAGGGCCTCCTCAAACTCCAGAGGCGGCAGGATGGTGGGCAGGCGCTGGGCGAGCATGGTTTTGCCGCTGCCCGGCGGCCCGATCATCAGCAGGTTGTGCCCGCCGGCGGCAGCCACTTCCAGCGCGCGCTTGGCCGCCTGCTGGCCTTTGACCTCCGCAAAGTCCAGACCGTAGGACGGTGGCGGCAGAGTGCCCGCGTCACAAGCGGAAACGGGTTCAAGTTCTGCGGCTCCGGCCAGAAAGGCGGCGCAGCGGGCCAGGGTATCCGGGGCATAAACCGGCAGGCCGCGCACCACCGCGGCCTCGGCCTGGTTGCCCGGGGGCACCACAATCCCGCTTGCGCCTTTTTTTTGAGCCAGAACAGCCAGGGGCAGCACGCCGCTGACCGGCCTCAGACGCCCGCTCAGCGAAAGCTCCCCGGTCAGAAAAAGATTCTGAAGCTTTTCCAGGGGGATCAACTCCGCAGCGGCCAGCAGGCCCAGAGCCAGGGGCAGATCATAGGCGGCGCCGTCCTTGCGCCGTCCGGCCGGGGCCAGATTGACCGTGATCCGGGCCGGGGGGAGCCGGAAATTGCAGGCCCGCAGCGCCGCAAAGACCCGGTCCTTGGCTTCGCGCACAGCCGCTTCAGCCAGACCGACCAGCGTGAAGCCCGGCAAGCCTCGGCGGACATAATCCACCTCCAGCTCCACGGGAAAGGCGTCAACGCCCTCCAACCCACCGCTGTATAAACGGATTACCACAGGCTTTTCCTGGCGGACATGGCGCGCCTCTGGCTGTCGCCATCCGTACTTGCTCGTTCCTCGCAAACGAGGTTACGCCGCCCAAAAAACAAACCCGCCTACTGAATGAGCCTGCCCAGCCTGCTCCAGCGGATGTCGTCCAGGCCGCCCCAGGACCAGTAAATCCGCCAGGCCTTGGCCCGGATGGCGCTGCGGCTCACAAAGCCCCAGAAACGGGAGTCCATGGAATTGTCGCGATTGTCGCCCATGACGAAATACTTGCCCGGCGGCACGGTGACCGGCCCGAAGTTGTCCCGCACGGGCTCAATGCGATCCGGCTGCGCAAAGCGGATGTAGTCCTCACGCACGGGCTGGCCGTTGCGGTAAAGCTGCTTGTTGCGCACTTCAATGACGTCGCCGGGCAGCCCCACCACGCGCTTGATATAATCCACGCTGGGATCGTTGGGATACTTGAAGATGATCACGTCGCCCCGGGCCGGTTCGTCGCCTTTGTAGACATAGGTATCCGTAAAGGGAATTTTGATGCCGTAGGCGAACTTGCTGGCCAGCAGGTGATCCCCCACCAGCAGGGTCTCCACCATGGATTCCGAGGGAATTTTGAAGGCCTGAACCACAAAGGTGCGGATCAGCAGGGCCAGGATCAGAGCTACCAGCAAAGCTTCGCCATACTCGCGCAAAAGAGATTTCCCGGGCCGCGTTTTTTGCTGCAACAGACTGGATTTCATAGACTTCCTTTATGACGACCTTAAACGTGCCCGGCGCGGATCACGCCGGGCGGCGACCATGCCGGTGCAGTATGCCGCGATGTTCTTCTGATGGCAAGCGCAGGCGCGCGAACAGCCCCTGCCCGGCCTCTCGCGCTTGCGCGTCTCCGCCATGAGCTCCGTTTTTTCACTTCGCGGTTCTCGTGAAAGCCGCAACTGGCCGCGCTGCCCGCCACAGCCTGCCCTACTGCAGTCGCAAACTGAAGTTGATCGCGAAACAGAGCGCAATAAGCGCCATGAGCGCGTTCACCTCCCTGAAGCGGCCGGTGAGCAGCCTGATGCCCACCCAGCTTACAAAGCCGAAACCAAAGCCCGTGGCAATGTTGAAGGTCAGCGGCATACTCACGATGGTCAGAAAGGCCGGCAGGGCCACGGTGAAATCCGCGAAGCGGATGCGCCCGACCTCCTGCATCATCATGGCGCCCACGATGATCAGCACCGGCGCGGTGGCAAAGGAGGGCACCAGGCTCACCAGGGGCGCGAAGAAAAGCGCCAGAAAAAAGAGCGCGGCAATGACCACGGCCGTGAGCCCGGTGCGCCCGCCTTCGGCCACGCCCGCCGCGCTTTCCAGATAGCTTGTGGCCGTGGTGGCGCCCAGCGCGGCGCTGCCCATGGTGGCCAGGGAATCCGTGATCAGGGCGCGATCCAGATTTTCAATATGCCCGTCTTCACGCATGAAGCCCGCCTTATGCGAAAGACCGATCAGCACGCCCATGTTATCGAAGAGATCCACCATGGTCAGGGTAAAAATGATTGAAATGAGGCCGTGCTGCAAGGCGCCCCTGATGTCCATGCGCAGAAAGGTTTCCCCGGGCAGGGGCAGCGTGCCCGAAAACAGGGGGCCCTGCGGCGCAGAGGCCACGCCCGTAAGCATGCCGAGCACAGTGATCGCCAGAATGCCGATGAGTATGGCTCCGGGCACGCGCAGCACCATCAGCATGCTGATCAGAAAAATCCCGGCCACGGCCAGCAGGGTTTCGGGCGCGGCCAGATTGCCCAGAGTCACGAAGGTGGAAGGATCAGCCGCCACCATGCCGCAGTTTTTCATGCCGATAAAAGCGATAAACGCGCCGATGCCCACCACGATGGCGTATTTCAGATCCAGGGGCACGGCGTCAATGATCTTCTGGCGCAAATGCGTGGCCGTGAGCAGAAGAAAAACCACGCCGGAAATGAATACCGCGCCAAGGCCCGTCTGCCATGTGTAGCCCGCCGGGCCGCAGACGTAATAGGCGAAAAAGGCCGTGATGCCCAGGCCGGGAGCCACGCCCACGGGAAATCCGGCCCACAGCCCCATAAGCAGGGTGGCGAGGATGCTCACCCAAAGGGTGGCGGCCACGGCCGATTCCCTGGGCATGCCCGCGTCCGCCAGCATGGCGGGAACTACGAAGATAAGGTAGCTCATGGCCATGAAGCTGGTCAGGCCCGCGAGACACTCCCGCCTGACGGTGCTGCCCCTGGCGGCGGGGTTGAAATATTTTTCCGGCACGCTCACCCGGCATCCTCCTTCCGGCTCTTGCCCATCTCCGCCTCTCCAGGTTCCCGGCCCCAGAGCGTTTAGCTCATGAAAGTAGCAAAACGCTCCAGAGCATTTTCACTTTGAAAATGCTCTGCTGACGCGAAAGCGGCAGCCGCCGCAACGCGGCGTACATTCAGGCGAAAACCGCGTTTTTCGCCTGAATGCCACCTTTGACTTTTATAAAAAGTCAAAGGTAATCTGTTTTAAGACGCGCCGAAAGCAGGCCGCCGGACGTTTATTGCCGCAGAAAAGCATTCAGGCCCGTAAAAATCACCTGCGCGGCAATGGCGGCCAGCAGCAGGCCCGTGAGCTTGGAAAGCACGGTAATGCCGGTCCTGTGCAGCATTTTGGCCACGCCGTCGGCCAGGCGCAGCAGGAGAAACATGCCCAGCGCCGCGAAAAACAAGGAAGAAACCCCGACCAGCATTTCGCGCAGGTTCGTGGCGGACGCGCCCAGGACCATGACCGCGCCGATGGAGGCAGGCCCCATGCCCAAAGGAATGGCCAGAGGCACGACGCTGATGTCCCCGTCCTTCTGGGTCTGCGTCTGCTTGCCGTCGTCGTTCATCAGAGAAATGGCGGTCAGAAAGAGCAGCACGCCCGCGCCGATGCGAAAGGCGTCCAGAGTGAAGCCGAACAGGGCAAACAAATGCGAGCCGAACAAATACAGCACCACGCCGATGATGAAAATCGCGCTGGACGTTTTCAGAGCCACGGCGGCCTTCTGTTCCCTGCTGTACTCCTTGGTGCCGCTGATAAAGGCGCTGAGCACCGCGGGCGGGGTCATGAGCGCGTAAATCTTGATGCTGGTGCTAACCACGTCGCTGATAAGGCCATTGTCCATCGGCGCATTCTCCCTAGAGCATTTTTTTTGATTGAAAATATCCATTTTCAATCACTTCCTGCCATCATTTCCCCGCAAGCGGGACAAGCCCCCGCAAGCGGGACAAGCGCCTGAAAAGCGTGGTTTTCAGGCTCATTCGGCGCGGGCGTCCACGTCGCACCTCACAGCCTGTCATTGCTTTGCAAACAGGCTGCCGTCAGGCCAGTTTCAGGCCCGGATCGCGCGGGTTCTCCCTCACGGCATCCCGGTTCCGGCCGGTCTGCGTCTCGTCCAGGGTGGAGATACCGTATTTTCTGGCTTTGCGCACTACCGACGACTGGCTGATCCGCAGGCGGCGAGCTGCCTTGTAGGTGCTGCCCGTCTCGGCCAGCGCAACCCGCAGCATGTTTTTTTCGAGCTCTTCCACGGCTTCTGTCAGGGATTGCCCGGCGCCGGGAGTCCGGGAGGCCGTTTTCTCCTGCGCGCGCATGTACGGAGGCAGATCCGCCGGCGCGATGCTTTCCGCCTCGGCCAGAGTGATCAGGGACTGGATCACGGATTGCAGCTCACGCACATTTCCCGGCCAGTCATAGGCCAGGAACAAGTGCTCGGTGCGCGGGGCCAGACGTTTGCCCGTGCCGCTTTTTTGCAGAAAATGGCGGGCCAGGGGCAAAATGTCGTCTTTACGCTCGCGCAGGGGGGGGATCTCCACGGTCAAAACCCGCAGACGGTAAAAAAGATCCTCCCGAAAGGCGCCCGCGGCCACCATTTTTTCCAGGGGCTTGTTGGTGGCCGCGATCACCCTGGCGTCGGCGACAATGCTTTTGGTGCCGCCCACCCGGTAAAAAGGCTGCCCGTCCAGCACATGCAGAAGCTTTGACTGCATGGGCAGGGGCAGCTCGCCGATTTCGTCCAGCAGCAGCGTGCCGCCGCTGGCCAGCTCCAGCATGCCGGGCTTGCCGCCCCTGGATGCCCCCGTGAAGGCCCCGCCTTCATAGCCGAAAAGCTCCGACTCCATGAGCGAGGCGGGAATGGCTCCGCAGTTGACCGCCACAAAGGGTTTTTCCGCCCGCTTGCTCATATCGTGGATAATCTTGGCCGCCAGGGATTTGCCCGTGCCCGTTTCGCCGAGGATCAGGGTCACGGCCCGGCTTTGCGCGGCCCTGGCTATATCCTGGCGCAGCCTGTGCAGGGAAAGGCTCCGGCCGATAAGGCCGTTATTGGCTTCACTTTCCAGATCCTGGGCGCGGATCTTGTAGGCCATTGCCTCCACTTCGAGATCCGAAAGTTTTTTCTGCAGATTTTCCAGCTCCGTGATGTCGCGAATGGCGGCGATCACCCGCCAGACCTTGCCGTTCTCGTCAAAAACCGGCGTGCTGGTATTCAGGCAGCGCTTGCCGTTGGCGTAGTCGTCGAAGAGCGTCACCGTATGCCTAGCCTGCAGGGCCCGCAAGGTCACGCAGGTCTTGAAGCGGCCTTCGGAGAGGGGCTCGCTCACATGCCGCCCCACCACTTCCTCGGCCTTGATTCCGGCGATGCGCTCCATGGCCCGGTTGACGCGCCGGGTGATGCCCTCGGCGTCAATGACCCAGATGCCGTCATGGATGAACTCCAGCACGCTGTCCAGCTCCCGCCAGGAGAGCCGGGCCGCGCGGTTCAGATCGTCCAGAGGGATTTCATAGATCGTGAAATAGCGCACCGGGCCGTGTTTTTTGCTGACGTCGCCCCACCAGTAAAGCAGATAGCTTGCGCCCTGCGGATGCCGAAAGATCATCCGCCCCTGGCTGCCGGGTTCGCCGCCCGCGCCTGCGGCCTCGTGAAAGCCCTCCAGCACGCCCTGCGCCAGCCAGCGGCTCAGAGCCGTGCTGGGCAGAACCTCGCGCCGGATGTCGAGCATTTCGCGCAGGGCGTCGTTGGCATACAGCAAAAGCCAGTTTTCCGTGCAGCATACGCCGCTGGGCATCTGGGCCAGACGTGCCCCCAGGGCTGCATTGTGCGCGCCGCTCTCCGTCATAGGCGTTCCCCCTGCGTGTTTGGCGGCCTTGCCAGCCCGCCGCGCAGCCGACGCTGCCCGCCTCCCGACCTCGTGCCGGCGCGACGGGTGCAGCCCGGAAAAGGCAGAAGCCCCACGCGCGCCGGCCAGGGGCGCTAGCGCCCCACTCCCACGCCCACCACCGCCTGGCCCTTGGGCCGCACCTGCACGCTCTGGCCGCACGCGGCCAGCAGGGCTGCCAAAAGACACAACGCCAGCACAAGGCGGAGTGGTGATCTGGTATTTATTTGCAAAAATTTCATGCCTTGCTCTTCACACCGAAGCGACATGTGCGGTAGGGCATGGCGCTAGTCACGGGGCTTCTCCTGCGCAATTTTCGCCCCCGCGGGCACATCTTCGGTTATCCAGACATTGCCGCCGATGACCGCGCCGGAGCCGATGGTGACCCGCCCCAGAATGGTGGCCCCGGCATAGACCGTCACATTGTCTCCCAGTACCGGATGCCGCGCAATCCCCTTGGTCAGCGTGCCGTCCGGATTTTTGGGAAAGGAAAGCGCACCCAGGGTCACGCCCTGGTACAGGCGGCAGCTGCGCCCCAGAATGCAGGTTTCGCCGATGACCACGCCCGTGCCGTGATCAATGAAGAAATCCTCCCCAATGGCCGCGCCGGGGTGAATGTCAATGCCTGTGCGCGAATGGGCCATCTCGGAGATGATCCGGGGAATCACCGGCACCATGAGCTTGTAGAGCTCATGGGCGATGCGGTGGTGAAACATGGCGTGCATGGAGGGGTAGCAGAAAATGGTCTCGCCCGGACTGGAGGCTGCCGGGTCGCCCTCATAGGCGGCCTGCGCATCTCCGGCCAGCAGACGGCGGATTTCGGGCAGGCGATCCATGAACGCCAGGGCCGCGGTCGCGCCTTCGTTTTCGCACTCGGCGCACGGCACGGCCTCATGCCGCCCCTCGCAGGAAAAACACAGGCCGCGCACAATCTGCTCGCCCAGTTTGCGATAAATGGAATCCAGGTTGGCCGAAAGATGGTAACGCATGGATTCGCGCCGGATGCGGGCCGAGCCGAAATAACCGGGAAAAATGGCCGCGCGCAGGCGTTCCATAATCTCCCCGAGCTCGTCCAGCGAGGGCATGGCCGCGCCCTGGGCCGGACGATGCCAGACAGCGTCCAGCGATAAGGGGTGGCAAAGCCGCTCCACTACCGAATCCAGCTCCGGCATGGTGACGGCCTTGGCGTCATGATTGCTGTTCATGGGCGTTATCCTGTTGTTTTTCTTTATTGTACACGGCCACAGACCAGCCTGCAACGCCTTTCGCGCCACGGCGCGGCTGGGGAGGAAGCGCGGGCTCCTGGCAAGAGACGGAACAGGGCCGGGCGGTCAAGGGCCGCCTTCCTGTTTTTTAAGGAATTTCACTCTACAAATGAGTCCTTCCGCCGTTTTCGGTCGTGGACAAAAGCAAGGCTTTGCCCTACAAAATGGGTATCTCCCATGTATAGGAGTCATTTCAGGAATCCTTGGAATGACTTCCAACCCCAAACTGTCGTCTGGAGCGGCGCGAAGATCGCCGTGAATGAGCCCCACGCCACGTTTTTTTACGAAAGCTCTTCATAGCTCAGCCCTGGAAGGATGCCACTATGAATCTCTCTGAGATTGCCGGAAAAGCAAAAGACTGCATCGGGAAAGGTGATTCTAGATTTAGCAAACTTGCAGAAAGCTCTCTTCAAAAAATGGAAGATATTTCTGAGTCAGCAGAAAAAGAGCTTAAAAGATCGACTGGTAATTTTGAAATCAAAGTCTTGGACGGACAGCGTAAAGCCCGTTCGTTTGTCAATGATGATTTAAAATCATTACGAAAAAAACCTATTATCGCAAAATGTGTTATTTATTACGAACAAGAAGACAGATTTGAAGAATTCTATATTTGTAACGGAATTCCTCCTACGGGAATAGAGAATATTATCAGCTACCGCTCTCCGAAAGGGCGGCTGGCTGCGCTTGATATTGGCCAATATGATCTTGATGAAGAACTTGGACAAAATACACAAAGAGAAATTGATATTACAAAAGTCCAGGGAGTTGGATTTAAAGCACAACGTATTAATGGAAATTGGGATTCTATCGACACGACATATCGAGATATTTTTTTGGGTAAAAATGCCGTCAGTACAATCGAAGGTAGTCTTAGAAAATGGGTACAAAAAGCAGAAGGCAAAGAAGGAATAGATATTTTAGGTAAATTACTCGCTGCTGATAAAAGTAAAATGAAAATTCTTGATGGACTCAAAAGAGATGTGCTTGAGTCTATGTCGCTACGCGAACAGCCAATTTTAGATAGTTTTCAAGATCGTATTTTTCGTATGCCATTGAAGTCCGTATTGTTTCTCCAAGGCCCAGCAGGATCAGGAAAAACAACAACTTTAATACGCAGACTTGGTCAGAAGCTGGATATTGAGCATGGATTATCTGAAGAAGAAAAAGAACTAGCTAATAATATTACAGCAGATAAGTATACTAAAAGTTGGATTATGTTTACGCCAACAACACTTCTTAAAGACTATTTAAAGGAAGCGTTCAATAAAGAAGGAATTCCGGCTCCTGATGATAATATATCAACATGGAAAAATTACTGGACAGTACTAGGAAGAAATAAACTTCATATTTTACGTAATGCTAATTTTTTAAGTGGATTTGAACACGATAGCGATATAAAGAATATTCTTGATACGAATCAATTTTTTGAATTATATAATAGTTTTATATCATACCTACTAGATTCATATCGCTCGGATATAAAATCTAAACTGGAAAGTTTGGCAGAGTATGGATTTGAAGAGCATAGAAAATTTATTGACGATATTAAAAAAAGTATTTCCCGCTCTCTTGAAGGGAGGCCATACATTGAGGACTTTCTGATTACATTATATCGAAAAAAGGATGAAATAATAGAAATAAATAGAAAATCAAAATTAAAGAAAGAACGTGAGGAATTAATACGGAGTCAATTAAATGAGATACTCAAAGATGACAACACTTTTCTTACATCTTTCTATAAAGCAAAAAACCAATTAACTCAAGAGGGCCAGAAAGAAATAGAAAACACAGATGAAATAGACACTGACGATAGCATGGCGTCTGACACAGAAAAAGATCTTTCTGACACAGAGAAAGCTTATCGTGCATATACAAGATTTGTCATCTCAATATCAAAATACAAAAAAACAAATAAAATATCGACATTAAATAAAAAATTGTCTCAAATACTAGAGGAGGATAAAATACCTTCTGATCATATCTTAGAATCTATCTTTATTTTATCTCAAAGAATAGACGCATTCAAAATATTCGATGATCCAATTGAAAAATTTTTTAAAAGGATATCTTCTGACTACCAAAAGTTTAGAAAAGATAGCCAAGCAAAAGGATTATTTTATTCTCAAGAATCAGGATTAAAACGTAAAATAGATTCTGCTGAACTTGATATATTGATATTAGCAAATCTTATGCTTGCTAGAAAATTGATTAAACGCACTGAAATTAAGAACAATTTGTCTGATGGATGGTTGTCCAGCATCAGAGAAATTTTTTCATGCTATAAGGCGCAGGTATATGTTGATGAAGCGCCAGATTTTTCCTTGACTCAACTTTTGTGTATGCGCCTTCTTACCTATCCCGAAACAGATTCTTTTTTTGCATGTGGAGACTTTAACCAAAGAATTACGGAAAATGGTATTACGTCCATTGATAAGTTCAACGAGTTTAGTGAACAAATGAAGATTTCTGGAGAGAAAATTACCCAGAAAAAAGTATTGGCACCCTATCGCCAGACAGATAGCCTTTATAAATTTTCTCTGGCTGTTCTCAAAGCCATGCATGGACAACATCCCTGCGACTACCCTGAACATTCTAAAATTGCAGCAGTAGGGAGGGCGCCCGTACTTGGTAAAAATCTTGAAGGGAATGACCTTGCAAAATGGATTGCTGAGAGAATAAGAGAAATTGAAGACTTTCTAGGCAAAATTCCATCTATAGCGGTTCTTGTGCCAGAAGAAGAGGATGTTCGGCCGTTATACAAAATGCTTGAAAACGAGCTACGTAGCCTCAATATTTCTGTGCAACCTTGTTACGATGGACAGACGATAGGCAACACAAATGCCATTCGCGTTTTTGATATTCGCCATATTAAAGGTGTAGAATTTGAAGCAGCATTTTTCATCTCTCTTGATAAACTGGAGACGAAATGCCCTTCTTTGGTCGGCAACTACCTGTACGTTGGCGCAACACGAGCTGCAACATTCCTTGGTGTGACATATTGCTCTCATATGCCAAAAATTCTGGCAGGAGACTTAGCAACTCTTTTTCATCAAAATTGGAAAAAGTAGTACTCGGTTGATGCCAAAAGTCATGCAGACTTGCCCTTGAGAGGCTATATATGCCCCCTTGGCTGTGTCCAGAAATGTTTGCACTTTCTGCTTAACATAGTGAAATTTGTTCTTTTCAAGAAAGGTGCGTAAAATTCCTTACACTACACTACCGCAGAAGCCGGGATCAGCGCAGATCCAGATCCCGCAGCAGATTGTCCACGGCCATGCGGCCCATCTGCTCCACGGCCCCTGCCGTGGACGAGGAGCAATGCGAGCCCATGACCAGATTGTCCAGCTCGTACCAGGCCGGAACCGCCGGGGGCTCCTGCTCGAAGACATCCAGGCCCGCGCCGTAAATGCGGCCCTCGCGCAAGGCGGCCAGCAAGGCGGCTTCGTCGATGAGGCCGCCGCGCGCCGTATTGATCAGCACGGCTGTTTTTTTCATCATGGCCAGGCGCCGGGCATTGATCAGCCCGCGGGTCTCGTCCGTGAGCACGGCATGCAGGCTGATGAAGTCGGCCTCGCGGCAGATGCGATCCGGGTCCGCGCGCTCAATGCCCGCCTCACGCGCGAAAGCCTCGTCCCAGACCACGTCGTGCGCCAGAATTTTCATCTCAAAGCCGCGCGCCCGCCGGGCCACGCATCTGCCGATGGCCCCCAGGCCCACGATGCCCAGGGTCTTGCCGTGGAGGTCAATGCTGGTGATCTTGCCCCAGTCCCGCTCGCGACAGCGCCGGTCAATGAGCGGCACTTTGCGGGCCACGGCCAGCATCAGGGCCAGGGCGTAGTCGGCCACGGCATTGCTGTTGGCGCCCACGGTACGCGAGACCTTGACGCCCCGCGCCGCGCAGGCCGCAAGATCGATGTTGTCCAGGCCCACGCCGTATTTGGCCACGGCGCGCAACTGCGGCGCGGCGGCCAGCACAGCCGCGTCCAGGGGGTCCACCCCCAGGATCAGGCCGTGGCAGGGGGCCAGCTTTTCCCGCATCTGCCCGGCGGAGAGGATGCCGCCCGTGTCGTTGCGGATGACCTCCAGCCCGGCCGCGGCCAGCCTGTCGAAAAGTTCCGGATTGTTTTTGCCGAATGAGCGAGGGGTGACCAGTATCTTCACGGCGCGTGCTCCTCCCGGAATAGGGATCTGTTACCCGCAGGCTACCTCAAGGGTGGGATTTGTCAACGCTGCGCCCTGGGGCTCGCCAGAGCGTTTCTGCTCGCCTGCTCGGAAGGCAGGCCCGCTTTGCGGGAGTATGATCTTGCCCCGGCACATTCAGACCGCCGCGACCGCGGCATCCGCGCCATCCACGGCATCCACTATGGCCCGGGCATCCATCTCCGGGCGCAGCGGCAGCAGAGCCAGACGCCGGAAATCCTCCGGCCGGTCCAGATCCAGCCTGAGATCCGGGCGGCGGAGCCAGGATTCTTCCGGGTCAAAGGTGGAAATGCGGAAGGCGGCGGCATTGTCCCAGATGTAGTTCAGGCAATGTTCGCGCTGGGAAGGCTGTTTTGCCCTGGCCTCCAGCTCGTCCAGCAGCTCGCGGGAGAGGACCTCGGCCCCCAGGCCGTCAGGCCAGAGATTCTGGCGCGGAATATGATTGTAGGCGTAATCGCAGGCCGTGCGCTCATAATGCGCCAGCAAGCGGTCCACGGCCTCGCCCCAGATCAGGGGATTATCCGCGCAGACGCGCACCACCAGGGCGGCGTCCGTTGCCGCGGCCGCCAGGCAAAAACGCGCCAGCACGTCGTTTTCCGGCCCGGCCAGGCAGGGCACGCCCCGGCGGCGCAGATGCTCCAGCAGCACGCGATCCAGCTCCGTGTCCGGCACGGCCACCATGATCCGATCCAGCCGCCGCGATTGCGCCAGACGGCGCGTCACCCAGTCGATGACCGGCAGATCGCGCAGACAGAGCAGGGATTTCAGGGGCAGGCGGCTGGAGCCCAGCCGGGCCTGAACAACTGCCACGGTTTTGCCCTGGCGGATGTTTTTCATCATGGTTTTTCCTTCGGCGCACGGCATTCGCACTGCCCATGCGCGCGCTGTCGCGGGTCAGCAGGCCGCTGGCGGCCGCAGGCTGGCGCTTTGCCCCGGATCATGTCTCGTCCCTGTCCAGAAGATCCAGCATCAGACCCACAACCCTGGCCTTATTGGCAGTGAAGTCCAGCCGGCTCTGGCGGGCCCAGAAGCGCGCCCGCCTGCTCTGTTTGAGCATGGCCAGAAAAACATTGCGGATTTTATCGTCGCCGATGCGATCCATCAGGCCCGCAAAGGCAAAGCCGTTGCGCGGCCTGGCAAAGCCGTGCCGGGCCTCGCGCTCGTGATGGGCCAGAACAATGCCGGGCACGCGCATGTGCGCCAGCTCGTAGACCGTGCGCCCGGCCGAGCAGATGGCCAGATCCGCGCCTTCCATCATCCGGCTCATGACGTTGGTGGCCCAGGTGAATTCCACCAGCGGATTTTCCAGCTTGCGCAGATGGGCCTCCATAGCCGCTTTGTGGGCGTAGCCGGGCCCGGCCACCAGCCGGATGGCAATGCCGTAAGCCCGGCAGATGGGCTCAATGATCTCCAGAACCCGGCGCGAGCAGTCGCGCTGATCCGTGCCGCCGAAGGTGATCAGCACTGTTTTGACCTGCGGCCGCAGTTCATTGCGCGCGGCGCCCACGAACTCGTCGCGCAGGCAGAAGTAGTCCGGCCCGCAGCGCAGCCGTTCCGTGCTTTGGCCGTTTTCGTACAGGGCGTTGATCACAAGCTGCGCCAGCTCCGCGCCCGGCCCCTCGTCCTCAAAATTAACGCAACGCGCGCCGCCCGCGCGCAATCGCTCCATGTAGGGCGCGTCGGTATTCAGAAAATCGTTGACCACCAGATCCGGCCGCAGGGCCAGCACCGTGTCGGCCAGATCCTCAGCCCCCTGGCGCACAATGGGGTAATCCTTTTGGGCAATGCTTTCCACGGCCAGCTCGCTCTCACGCGTGCAGACAAAGGTGATCTTGTGGCTGGTGATCTCGTGGGCCAGCATCAGCGCGCGGAAGACATGGCCCATGCCGATGGCCGGATACCCGGCCACCACAAAAACCACATGCCGCCGCCGCAGCAGATGCTCGCAGATCCACCAGTCCTGATAGCTCTGGATCTCGATGGCCCGCTCGTTGAGGAAATAGGGGATCACTTTGCTTGGGCTCAGGCCGGAAAGGCGGCCCCCAGGCGGCGCGGAATCCTTGTCCCGCAGCAGAGCCAGGCGCAGGATGATCAAGGCCCGGCTTTCCACCAGAAAGCAATCCTCCCCGTCCGCGCCGCTTGCGCTGTCCAGCAGGCTTTCCAGATTGCCGCCGCGCACGTTCCAGATCCGCTGGCGCACGCTTTTGACCGTGACCAGGCTGTCGGCCCCGGCGTCCAGATATTTTTTCCAGGCGTCCTCCACATCCACCCAGGTCAGCAGCGGGCAGGAGGCGCGCAGAATGATGCAGTGCCGGTAGCGGGCGGCCAGTTCGGCCAGCAGATCGCGCATCTCGGCCACAATATTCAGGCTTGTGAAGCGCAGATCCTTGTTCCGATGAAAGCCCACGCCCGCCCTCTCGCAAATCAGCGAGATTTCCTGGCTGTCCGTGAGCACCACGATGTCCTCGCCCGGAGCCACGCCCCGCGCCGTGTTGATGGCCCGCTCCATGAGCGTGACCCCGGCCAGCTTTTTGACCAGTTGGTCGGGGATGACCGCGTTTTTCTTGATCGCGGGGATGACGATGCAGCGTTCCTTCACGGCTTTCACAATCTTGCATGACGCCTGCACGGGCGGGTTTGCTCCGGGGCCTGAAACAGACCCCGGGTGCGGGCAGCGCTGCGCTTCAGCGCAAAGCCTGAATCACCTCGCGCGTGGCCGCCAGCATATACTGAAAATCCTCCTCGCTCAGCCAGTGCTGGAAAGGAAAGGAAACCATGCTGTCAAAAAAGGCGTCCGCATTGGGGCAATGGGCCGTGCCGCAGCCCAGGCGCCTGTAAAAGTCATAGCGGTCAAGCGGAATATACTGCACCACGCATTTGACGCCCTTTTCTTCGGCCATGGCGCGCATGAAGCGATCGCGCATCTGCGGGCCCGCGGTCATGCGCGCGGCCAGCAGATGATAGTTGTGGCGGCGGCTGTCCACGCGGTGAAATTCCAGCTCCGGGCAGTCGGCCAGCGCGTCGATGAACGCCAGGGCTCTGGCCCGCTTTTCGTCGTTGATTTGGTCGATGCGATCCAGGAGTTTCGCGCCCAGGGCGCATTCCACCTCGCCCAGGCAGTAATTGCCGGGCAGCAGCATTTCGCCGTCCAGCATGGGCACGTCCACATTGCCCATGGCGGGCTTCCAGTACTCCGGCCGCTCGAAAGCATAGGCGCAGTGCCCGTTGTGCCGCAGGGCCGGGATCACGGCGGCCAGGGCGGGATCGCGCACATAGAGCATGCCGCCCTCGCCCAACGTGGTCAGGTTCTTGTGCGAATGAAAGGAAAACACGGCCATGTCCCCGAAGCTGCCGGCCTTTTTGCCCTCCACTTCCGCGCCGATGGCCTGCGCGGCGTCTTCGATCAGGATCAGGCCGCGCTCCCTGCACAGAGCCGCAATGGCGGGCATGTCGGCCACATAGCCGTAGAGGTGAACCACCACCACGGCTTTGGTCCTGGGAGTCAGGGCTTTCTCGATGCTTTGGGCCGTGACCACGCGGGTGAGCGGGTCCACGTCAGCCCAGACCAGGCTCGCGCCTTTTTTCAGGTAGGGGTAGGCCGAAGCCGTGAAGGTGTGCGAGGGGATGACCAGCTCGTCGCCGGGCTTGAAGCGGCAGAGCTGGGCGGACATTTCCAGCGCCGCGCAACCGTTCATGGTGGTGAAGCAGGAACCCTGGGCCACGCCCTGATACTGCGCGAACTTGCTTTCAAAGGCGAGCATGTACCGCCCCTGGGTCAGGGGATCGGCGTTGCGCATGGCCTCCGCGACCACCGCGATTTCTTCTTCCGTATAGCGGATGGCGCGTCCGCTGAAGTTGACTTTGATCTCCATAGCCGCACTACTCCCTTGATGACTCGTGATTGGAAGGCCGCGGGCTGTGCGCCTGCGCATCCGGGAAAAGGGCGCGCCGGGCAAAAAGCCTGCCCATGACCTCACATGCGCTTGAAGCGCTCGATGACGTTTTCTTGAGTCAGGATCTTTTTGAAATCCGGGCCCAGGCGGTTGGTCAGGGGTTTTTCATGCACAATGCTGGCCTCATAGAGGGCCGTATACTGCTGGTCGCTCAGGCCCCGGCAGATGCCTTTGGGCAGATCGATGCCCTGACGCTCGATCATGCGCATGAATTCCCGGTATTCGTCCGGGTAGATGTCTTCCTGCACGGAAAGGGCATAGCAATTGGCCAGACCGTGCCGCATGTGCAGCACCATGCTCAGGCCCGCGGAAATGGGATGCACCGTGCCCACGAAACCCGCGGCCATGCCGCCCAGGAAGGAGGCGATCATCAACAGTTCGCGGTTTTCGTCGCTCATCATGTCCTCGGAGAGGAAGACCCGTTTGCAGATGTCGATGGCCTTTTCGGCCAGGGAATCCACCACCACATTGCGGTAGGAGCCGGACAGACTCTCAAAGCAATGCATATAGGTGTCGATGCCGGTGTAGAAATATTGATTGCGCGGCACCCCGGCGGTCAGTTCCGGGTCCAGAAGCACCTGGTCGAACATGGTGTAATCGCTGTTCATGCCCAGCTTCAGATTTTTTGCCTCATTGCAGATAATCCCGGTGCGCGAGGTTTCAGAGCCTGTGCCGGAGAGCGTGGGCACGGCGATTTTATAGGGCGCAGGATGTTTGACCAGCTCCCAGCCCTGATAGTCCTCGGCCTTGCCGGGATTGGTCAGCAGATTGCCCACGCATTTGCAGGTATCCAGAGTGGAGCCGCCGCCAAAGGCCAGCAGGGCGCCGGGCGTTTTGCCGCTCAGAAACTCCCGGGCCCGGGCCGCATAGCCGTCCACGCTCTCTGTGGTGGGCTCCTGGCTTGTGTCCACATACATCAGCAGATCCCCGCTTTCCACGGGCAGCCGGGCCGCCAGTTTTCCGTCCCTGAAACAGTGATCGAGAAAGAAAAGCGCCGGGCCGGGCCGGCCTGCGTCGCGCAGAGGCTTCAGAATGTCCCCGAGCTGGGAAAGCGCGCCCTTGCCAATCATATAATGGCCGACATTTTTCGCGTTGCGGTACATGATTGTCCTCTCGTTATAACTGGTGATTCCGGGGCCATACGCCATCAAGGCCTTTCTGGCAAGCGGGCCCGCGCCGGGTTCCGCCTCAAGGGCGTTCGTTCCCCGTCGCCAGGGGATCTGCCCCGAAGCGATTGGGCCCGACCGTGCCCGGCAGCGAGAGAATGGCCAGGTAGCAGACGCACATGGTCAGGGAAAGCAGGGCCGAGGCCGGGGCCGCGTTCGCTCCGGGCGCGCCGCGCCCCAGCAGCCAGAGCAGCAGGCTGCCCAGGGGGATCAGCAGCCACCAGCCCGAGAGATTGCGATCGTGCAGGCGGCGCACCGTGACCCCGAAATTGGGCAGCAATAAGGCCAGGGAAACAAGGAAGTTCAGGCCCATGGCCGTCCCGGGCGGAAAGGGCGAAAGCGCCAGCCCGGCGCACAGATTGATCAGGCCGATGCAGAGCATGAACCACCAGAATTCCGAGCGGGACGCGCGGCCCCGGAAACAGGCGTATTTGTCTTTCAGACAGACGCGGACGGCCCCGGCAAAGGTCATGTGGCTTTCTCCATCGTTGCTTTATGGGTCAATGCGAGCCCCGTCACACCGCACACGGCCCGGCCAGGCTCTTCGGGAGCATGGGCGCGGCGGCGCGTTGGCGGGACACGACATGCCGGCAGACAGCGCGCCTCCGCAGCCTCAGGTCCGGGCCTGCCCTCAGGCCGAGCGGCCGCGCCAGGACTGAACGGTATTTTTCAAGAGCATGGCAATGGTCATGGGCCCGACCCCGCCGGGCACAGGCGTGATGCCCCGCGCCCTGGGCGCCACCGTGGCGAAGTCCGCATCGCCGCACAGCCCCTGGGGCGTGCGGCTGATGCCCACGTCAATGACCACTGCGCCCTCGCGCACCATAGAGCCGGTCACAAAACCGGGCCTGCCCACGGCCAGAAAAAGGAAGTCCGCGCTTCGGCACTCCCCTGCCAGATCCGCGGTGCGCGAATGGCAGATGGTCACCGTGGCGTCGGCATACGCGCCGGGCCGGGCCAGCAGCATGGCCAGGGGCCTGCCCACAATATCGGAACGGCCCACCACCACCGCCTTTTTGCCCGAGGGCGAAAGATCATAGCGGCGCAGCAGCTCCATGACCCCGGCGGGCGTGCAGGAAACGAAACCGGGCAGGCCCAGGGAAAGCCGCCCCACATTCTCGGGGTGAAAGCCGTCCACATCTTTCTCCGGATCAATGGCCAGCAAACAGGCCTGGGCATCCAGGCCCTGCGGCAAAGGCAATTGCAGCAAAATCCCGTCCACGTCCGGGCGGGCGTTGCACTGGCGGATCAGGGCCAGCAGATCGCGCTGGCTGGTCTGCGCGGGCAGGTGAAAAGGAAAGGAGAGAATCCCCGCCGCGGCGCAGGCCCGCTCCTTGTTGCGCACATAGACCTGCGAAGCCGGGTCCTCGCCCACCAGGATGACCGCCAGCCCCGGCGCGCGGCGGCCCTGGCCGCAGGCGGCGGACACTTCGTCCGCGAGCTCCGCGCGGATGGCAAGGGCTGTTTCTTTGCCGTCAATCAGAAGCATACTTTTCTCCGAGCCTGGATTTTCAAGCGTTGTCTGGAATTATTCCTTATACGCCACCCGGCCCGCGAACTCAAGCAAAGACCCGACGGCCCCTGAGCCGCGCGTATTTTCCGAAAGAGGTTGTGACGGCAACGCCGAAACGCATGACGCTCCGCCTCCCTGCGCAAAACCCCGCGCCCGGGAAGAGGCGCGGGGTTATCGGGCTTTGTGCATGAAGATGAGAGATGTTCCACCTAGAGCGTTTTGCTAATAAAATTAGCTAAACGCTCTGGCGGCCGCGGGAGCGGACGCCCGCGCCGAATGAGCGTCCAGACCGCGTTCTGGACGCGAAATGATGGCAGCGCCGCTTTTGAAATTGAATAATTTCAAAAGCAAAATGCTCTAGAGCAGATTACCTTTGACTTTTTATGAAAATCAAAGGTGGCATTCAGGCGAAAAACGCGGTTTTCGCCTGAATGTACGCCGCGTTGCGGCGGCTGCCGCTTTCGCGTCAGCAGAGCATTTTCAAAGAGAAAATGCTCTAGAGCGTTTTGCTCATGAAATTAGCTAAACGCTCTGGCGGCCGTGCTGCAAAGCGAGTAACTGCACCGCGGCCAGATGTTCCAGCTCTTCGCTCATGCACAGGGCGTCGGCCAGAGTCTTTCCCCAACAGCACAAGCCGTGCCCGGCCATCCAGACGGCCGGGCGTTGCTGCGCGGCCAGGGCCACGGCGCGGGCCAGAGCCTGCCCGCCGGGCTCCAGCGCGGGCGCGCAGCCCAGACGCGCCCGCCAGGTTTCGGCCTCAAAGAGCGGCAGGCGCAGGAAGTCCTCTGTCTTGCCGCCCGGATGCAGGCTCAAGGCCAGCAGGCGACGGGGATGGGTGTGCAGCACGGCGCCGCAGTCCGGCAGGGCGCGGTAGATGGCCAGATGCATGCCCAATTCCGTGCTGGCCGGGCCGCCTGCCAGGGTGCGGCCGGAGCGCAGATCCACAAGGCAGCAGTCTTCAGCCCGCAAACGGCCTTTGGCTGCGCCCGAACGGGTCACGCAGATTCGCTCCCCATCCAGGCGGCAACTGGCGTTGCCGTTGCAGCCCGAGAGCAGGCCCTGCTGCCATGCGTCGCGGCAGATGGCGCGCATGTCTTTTACAATGCCCGCAAGCTCGGGAAGGTCGGGAAAATCCGGGATCAGGCCCATGCGTTCTCCTTCACAACCGCGCCGCGTGGAACAGAAGGGCATGTGCGCGGCTGCATCCGGCCCACGTTGTTTCTCATTGCGAAAAATTCTCCCTGCCGCAGCCCTGCTCGAAATGATCAAAGCCGCGCAGGTCGCCGCATGAATCCAACGCTTCATTGTTGCAGGTAATGCCGCCCCCGGCCGTGACTGTGCCGATGCTCATAAAGCCGGGAATGGCCGCGTGCAGGGACGGCAGCATGTCCGGCGCGCAGGAGCCCAGCAGGGCGTAATCTTCCCCGCCCAGCAGCGCCTCATGCACGGGATTTTTGCCGTGCATGGCGGCATAGCGCAGCACTTCGGCATGGAGCAGGCCCCGGGGCAGCAGAATGGCCGCGCCCAGGCCGGAAGTCCGGGCGCGTGCGCGGCTTGCGCCCGCGTTTTCGGCTCCGGCGCGCAGTTCGCCGCTCAGGCCCAGGAGGCGGGGCAGATCGCGCATGATGCCGTCGGAAAGATCCATGAGCGCAGGCGGCCGGGCGTTGAAACCGGCTCTGGCCAGCATCAGGCCAGCATCCACCTGCGGCTCCGGGCGCAAATGCGCGGCGCAGGCCGCGGGCCAGTCTGCCAGCGCGGCGCTGCCGTCATTTTCCAGAACATGCAGGCCCACGCGCGCCAGACCCAGGCTGCCCACCACAAAAAGACTGTCCCCGGGCATACTGCCGCCGCGCACCAGAAAACCGCCGGGATGGGCGGCCTCGCCCCAGACTGTCACGGAAATGTGCAGGCGCTCGCAGCGCGACAGATCGCCTCCGGCCAGGGCCATGCGCTGTTGCGCGGCCAGGGCGGCCATGCCCGTGAAAAAACGCTCCAGCCAGGCCATATCCGCCCAGCAGGGCAGCCCCAGATTGAGCGTGAAAGCCAGGGGCCGGGCCCCGCAGGCCGCCAGGTCGCTGATGTTCACGGCCAGGGCCTTGTGCCCGATGTCCTGGGCCGTGAAATAGCTGCGCCGGAAGTGAACGTCTTCCAGAAAAAGATCGCTGCTCACGCAGAGCGGGCGCCCGGCCCTGAGCACGGCGCAGTCGTCGCCCCTGCCCAAAAGCAGCGAAGGATGCGTCTGCGGAAAATGGCGCGCCAGACAGGCCAGGATGCCGTCTTCCGAAAGTGGTTGCGAGGGCGGCTGATCGGCCGGCAGAACCGGAACCCGGGGCATGTCAGTTCTCCATGAGCAGGTATTCGCTCAGAATGGTTTTGAGTCCGAAACCGGGAAAGTTCACCTGCACCTTGTCCGGCGGCAGATGCCTGATGATCTTGCCCCGGCCGAAGATGCGGTGGCGGCAGTAACAGAGTGGGCCGTCTGCCGCGCCGGGCCCGGCGGCAGGCGCGCGCGCGGAAGCCTCGCGCCCGGCGGGGGATGCCGGGGCGGCCTCTTCCGGCCGAAGCTGGCAGTCGTCAAAGGCGGCGGGCTCCGGAACAGGCTGACGGGGGCGCGGCACGGGGCGCGCGACCGCGTTTTTTTCCAAAGCCGGAGCCGCGACGCGCGGGCTGAGCATGCCGCCGAAGCCTTCCACCCATTCCTGGACCAGGCCGGGGCCCAATTCGCGCGCAAAGGGGCTCTGGTTCACATGCAGGCTGCCGCGTTCGGCGCGGCTGTACAGGGAAGCCGGGGCATAGAGATCCAGATTTTTGCGGGCGCGGGTGCAGGCCACATACATCAGGCGGCGCTCTTCCTCAAAATCTTCCGGCCGGGCCAGGGCATGGCGGGAAGGGAAACGATCTTCCACCAGATCGATGATCAGCACGGCATTCCATTCCAGGCCCTTGGCGGAATGTACCGTGGAAAGCGTGATCCGCCCCTCGTTGTCGTTCTCGTCTTCTTCCGGCGACTCCAGGGCCAGATCCGCCACAAAAAGATCCAGCGCGGCATAACCCGCGGCCATCTGGATGATTTCCTCCAGGCCCTGCTGGCGGCGGGGCCAGTCTTCGGGGTACGCGTTTTCCAGCATGGGCCGGTAGTGCTCCAGCACGGCGCCGAATGTGGCGGCCGGGCTTTGCGGCGTGGCGCGCAGCCCGTCCACAAAGCGCATGTCTTCCAGCAGGCCGGGATAGCGGGCAAAGGCCTTTTCCACGGCGGTGGCGTCGCCGCTCAGGACCACGGCATACAGCTTTTGCACGGTTTTGGGCCCAATGCCGCTGTGCAGGGCCGCCACCCGCGCGAAAGCCGGCAGATCCAGGGGGTTGAGCAGAAGCCGCGCGTAGGCGATCACGTCCTTGACGTGCGCGGCCTCGGTATAGCGCAGGCCGCCGTATTTGCGAAAGGGGATGCCCGCCTGATTCAGGGCCATTTCCAGATTGTAGGAATGAAAGCCCGCGCGGAAGAGCACCGCGATCTCATGGGGCAGATGCTCGCGCAAAAGTTCCTCAATGCGCCGCACCACCAGCTTGGCCTGGCTCATGTCGCTGAGCGGCGTGATCAGGCGCACGGGCTCGCCGCCCTCCTTGCGGGTGAAGAGCGTTTTGCGGAAAGACTCGGCCGCATGGGAAAGCAGACTGTTGGCCACATCCAGGATCGGCCTGGTGGAGCGGTAATTCTCTTCCAGGCGGATCAGCCGCGTGCCCGGGAAGAGCTTGGGAAAGTCCAGAATATTGCGCACGTTCGCCCCGCGAAAGGCGTAAATGGACTGGGCTTCGTCGCCCACGGCCATCACGTTGCCCGGCTTCCCCTCCTCCGGCCCGGCCAGCAGGCGCACAATGCGGGCCTGCACAAGATTGGTGTCCTGATATTCGTCCACCAGAATGTGACTGAAACGCTCGCGCAGGGCAAGGGCGGCCTGCGCGTTCTGGCGCAGCAGGGCCTCCAGCTCGAAGAGCAGATCATCGTAATCCAGCAGGCCCTTTTCGCGGCGGTAGGCGTCATAGGCCGCGCCCAGAGCCGCCAGAGCCTCGGCGTGGGGCAAAAGATGAAATGCCTCGCGTTGCAGCACCTCTTCCAGCGCAAGCTCCTTGTTCCGGGCCTTGCTCAGAAAACCCACAATGCTTTGTGTTTTGGGAAAGGAGCGGTCGTTCCGGCCCAGTTTGAGCTCGTCCTTGCAATGTTTGATCGCGGCGGCAATGTCGGCCGAATCCATGACCGTAAAGGCCCGCTCGCCGAGCCAGGCCGGATGCCAGCGGCGCAGCGCGGCATAGGCGAAAGCGTGGAACGTGCCGCCCTGCGTGCCGGACAGCCCCTGCCCCAGCAACATGCCGGCGCGCTGGAGCATTTCCTGCGCGGCCTTGCGGGTGAAGGTCAACAGCAGAATGGAGGCCGGGGAGACGCCATGCTCGGCCAGCCAGGCCAGACGATAGACAATGGTGCGGGTTTTGCCGCTGCCTGCGCCGGCCACCACCAGCACCGGCCCGTCGCCGCTGGTGGCTGCCGCATACTGGGCCTCATTCAGTGCCTGGGCGTAGTCGATCATGACGGGAGCATAGCATAATCGCTGCCGGCAGGCCAGAGCCAAAGCCGGGCCCGGCCTGGGCAGACGCATCTGAACAGGAGAGCGCTTTGCTCATGAAATCAGGGTCAGCCCTCACTTTTCGCAGGGAGTCCCCGGCACGTCCGGTGATCGCAGGCCGCGAAAAAAGGCCCTCCATGCGGAGGGCCTTCCCTTTCCCCGGCGGTCAGCCTGTTTGTGTCCGTTCTCAGGCCCGGGCCGGAGCGGCAGCCGCTTCTTCCTTGAGGGCGGCGTTGCGGCGGCAGGCGTCGTTGAGGTCGCGTTCCAGCAGGGCCACGATGGTGAAACGGTTGATGAAGGCCCGGGCGAACTGCAGGTAGTTCAGATACAGGTCACTGCTGCGCATGGACAGGCCTTCGGTATCGATGCGCTGCAAGAGTTCGATCTGGATCTTGCTGATCCGGGAAGAGCAGTGGTCGGCATAGGCCGAGAACGCGGCGCGGGAGCCTTCGCCTGCGGCATAGGCCCGGAAGTTTCGGGCGGCGTCGTCCAGGATGTCCGGCATCTTTTCCAGATTGTCGCCCAGCGTGCCGCTGTAGGGGCGGTGGCGGTTGGCGATATGGTTGGCGGACATGCCCAGCACCGCGTGCAGCTCGTGGCTCAGTTCCTTCATGCTGTTGAAGATGCGGTAGTAGATATGCCGCGCTTCATTGTCCAGCTCGTCGCCGCCGCCGCGCAGGGCCATGCGGTAGTAGGAGCCGCGGGAGCGCGAGATGTCTTCAAAAAGGTTCATGGCTTCGTTCTTGCAGCGGTTCAGATTCTTCGCGTCCTCGGCCTGGAAGGCGGTAAGGCCTTCGAGCATCAGGCGCACGGCGGTATCGCTGATTTCGTCCACCGAGGCGCCGATATGGGCGCGGATGCTGTCCTTGTCGGTGGTGCTGGTCACGATGTCAAAGCTGTTCTCTTCCTTCTTCTTGCCGAAGAAGTTGGAGCGCACCAGGCTGACCACGGCCACCAGCATGAAGAGGACAGCCACCACGCTGCCGCCCTTGAACAGGGCCCAGGTGATCAGGGCGCAGGCGCTGAAGGCGCACATGGCGGTCAGAAACCAGCCGCTGATGACGGCCAGCACGCCGGAGATGCGGTAAACGGCGCTCTCACGGTTCCAGGCGCCGTCGGCGAAGGAGGAGCCCATGGCCACCATGAAGGTCACATAGGTGGTGGACAGGGGCAGCTTGAGGGACGTGGCCGAGGCGATGAGGATACTGGCGACCACCAGATTGATGGCGGCGCGCACCTGGTCAAAGGGCAGCACGGGCGCGCCCTTGACCTGCTCCACGGGCTGCATGCGGCTTTCGAGGGCAGTGAAGAGCGAAGCGGGCAGGATCTGGCGCAGGGTCTTGCCGGCGCTCAGGCCCGCGCGCACGATGAGACGGCCGGGCAGGGAGGAGCCGAACTGTTCCTGATCGCCGCGCGTGCTGCTGCTCAGATTGATGGAAGTCTGCACCACGCGGTGGGCCTTTTTGGAGAACCACAGGGTCAGCACCATGATCAGGCCGGAGAGCAGCAGGTAGAAGGTGGGCGTCTGCACGGCCTTGCGCAGGCCCTCCATGGTGAAGGCATCGGGGGCCATGCCGCTGGCGGTGAACTGCTGCCAGCTTTCCCAGGCGGCCAGCGGCACGCCCACGAAGTTGACCAGGTCGTTGCCGGCAAAGGCGAAGGCCAGGGCAAAGGTGCCGGCCAGGATGACGATCTTGAAGATGTTGACGCCGCGGCGCACCATGAGCAGGTGCAGCACCACGCTCAGGCCCGCGAACAGCACCAGCAGGATGGACAGGGTGTGGGCATTGATCCAGGCCAGGTATTCCGGCTTCATGAAGGACGCGCCCTTGGCGCCTTTCATGATCAGAAAGTAAAAAATGGCCGTCAGGGACAGGCCGCCGAAGATGCCGCCGATGCGGCGGTACATGCGCTCATAGTGGAAGGTGAAGATCAGGCGGGTGATGTACTGCACCACCACACCGGCCACGAAGGCCACCACCACGGAGATGAGGATGCCGGACACGATGGCCAGGGCCTTCTGGCTGTTGATGAAATCCCCCAGTTGGGAGATCAGGATGCCCGAGGTGGCAATCTTGATGAGGGCCGCGGCCACGGCCCCGCCCAGCAGCTCAAAGACGATGGACACGGTGGTGGAGGTGGGCAGGCCCATGGAGTTGAAGGCGTCCAGCATCAGGGCGTCGGTGATCATCACGGCGAAGAAAATGATAATGATCTCGTTGAAGGTGAACATCCCGGGATTGAAGACCCCGCTGCGGGCGATCTCCATCATGCCGCTGGAAAAGGTGGAGCCCAGCAGCACGCCGATGCTGGCCACCACCATGATGACCTTGAAGCTGGCGATGCGCGATCCTATGGCCGAGTTGAGAAAGTTGACGGCGTCGTTGCTGACGCCCACAAAAAGGTCCACTGCGGCCAGGATGGCCAGAAATACCAGCATGAGTAAAAAGATGCTTTCCATGTCCCGTCTCCTGCGGAATAGTCTGAGAATGAGGCCTGTTCTGTGTAGGCAGGCTGTGTGACAACCTGGTGACGGCTGCGGGGAAATACAGGGGAGAGAAGGACTGCGGGGGGGGACTGTTGTATAGTTTTACGGCGCAACCCGAGAGTGGATCTTCGCAGTTTTAGAGCATTTTTTGATTGAAAATGAATATGTTCAATCAAAAAATGCTCCAGGTATGCTTTGGAATCCGGATGGACGGGATTCTGCCTTCAGAACTGCTCTCCTCAACGGTGAGAGACGGATTCCAAAATGGTGCGGGCTATTTCATCCCAGGAGTGGACTTCGTCGGCGTAGTCACTGTGCCGGCCATGCTGCAGGGCATGCTTCATGGCTGCGGCACAAGAGACCGGGTCGCCTGGATGGTAGTAAAAGACGCCTTCGCGGTGCAGGTCGAGAAAGTCTGGTGAGACAATGGGCAGGCCGCAATAGCGGTACTGGATGATCTTGAGGGAGTCGGTATATGCCTGCATAGGGCGTGAATGTGAATATTGCAGCGTATAGAGTCCAACATCCGCGAATTTGATGTACGGGATAGTTTCAGTAAAGGGAACTTCGCCATAATATTGGACATTGTCTGGTATATTTTTTTGAGGTGCATCTATGCCGATAATATGGAACTGGACATCCGTATGGGTGCAGGCCATAGCATGGACCGCGTTGGCATCATAGAAGCCCAGACCGCAGAAGATAGCATTGCGGGCCCCCGGCATGTAGGGATTCGTTATGCATCTGTCGAAAAGATCTTTTCTCAAGCCATGTGGTTGAAAACTGACCTGGGGCAGGCCGGAAAACTTCTGGAGCAATTCATGGCAGGGTACACTGATATACGAAAAGGAGCGTGCCAAGGTTTGCTCCAGAAGAACCATTCCAGCCGGAGTAGAACGCATAGTGCGGATGTCGTCGGAGACTCTATAGATATGTTGCGCCTGTGGCGCCAGCTGGCGGCATCGGTCGACAAGATAGAGAGCTACACAGCTTTCATAGACGATGATATCGGCAGCAGTGATACGCTCCTGCAATGTTGGAGGCAGCAGACGGCCATAGCAAGCCATGAGGGGATTTAACAAGCGATCCAGTGCCGGTATCAGAGTCGTATGAGGGTGCAAGGCGGTGAAGAAAACATAGGAATCAAATCGCTCTTGCAGATGCTGCCAGGTATTGCATACCGGGTGTATCCCCAAAAAGCGGGTCCGAAAATCCCGGCGGACCCAGGAAATGTAGGAAAAGCCCGTGGTGACAAAGGTAATGCTATGCCCTTGGGCGTGCCAGGCATCCGCCAGATGGTGAAAGCCTGCCCGCCGAGGTGAAGGATACCAGTGATTGCTGAACAGAATGATTTTCATGTCATGCGCTCGCTGGCCCAGTTTCCCCAGAGCAGATTACCTTTGACTTTTTATGAAAGTCAAAGGTGGCATTCAGGCGAAAAACGCGGTTTTCGCCTGAATGTACGCCGCGTTGCGGCGGCTGCCGCTTTCGCGTCAGCAGAGCATTTTCAAAGAGAAAATGCTCTGGGGCATTTTTTGATTGAAAATATTCATTTTCAATCACTTCGCCGCCATCATTTCATGAGCAAAACGCTCTAGGGCCTGTTCACGCTTATCAGAAAAAGCCTTGTTTTTCGGAACACTGCCTCGTAATTCTGCCGGGGAAAGGATTTTCGCTGAACTCATTAAAATAGTTGAGAATGCGCAGGATAGTGCTAACACGCCCTAAGCCGGTAAAGGTCGCAGAAAATATTCTTGCTGCTCATAACGCATGCCGCAGGCCGGGCAGGCAAGAGCGTTGTTCAGCTTTTCGCCGCACTGGCAGACCCAGCCGTGCTGCCGGGCGGGATTGCCGTAGATGAGGGCATGGTCAGGCACGTCACGGGTGACCACGGCGCCCGCCCCCACAAAGGCATAGCGCCCGATGGTCGTCCCGCAGACGACCGTGCAGTTGGCTCCCAGGCTGGCTCCTTTCCTGACCAGCGTGGGCCGGGCTTCGTCCATGCGGCGGATATGGGCGCGCGGATTGAAAACATTGGTAAAGACCATGCTGGGGCCGCAAAAGACGCCATCTTCCAGGGTGACGCCCCTGTAGACGCTGACGTTGTTCTGCACCTTGCAGCCATTGCCAATAACCGCATCAGGGCCAATGACGACATTTTGGCCAATATTGCAGTCTTTACCGATGACGGAACCGGACATCACATGGCTGAAGTGCCAGATCTTTGTGCCGCTGCCAATGCTGACGCCATTGTCGATCCAGGCGGTCTCATGGGCAAACCAGGGCGTATCGCTCATGCCAGAGCCTCCCTGAGGGCGGTGACCACCTGTCGCACCTGCCCCTCTTCCAGATAAGGATGGAAGGGCAGCGCCAGGATGTTCTGCGAAGCGTGCAGGGCCGCAGGCATGTCGTCCGGCGCGTAGCCCAGGGAGGCAAAGACCGCCAGACAATGCTGCGGCTTGGGATAGTAGATATTGGTGGGGATGCCCTTTGCCCGCATGGCGGCCATGACCTGAGCCCGCTTGCCTGCGGGCAGTACGACGCAATACTGGGCCCAGGCGCTGATATTGCCCTGGGCCACGCCGGGAATGACCAGGCCGGGGATATTCTGCAGTTGCTCTGCATACCAGCCCGCCACCTGCTGTCGGGCGTCGATTTCGGCAGGGAAGATTTCCATTTTTGCGAGCAGGATGGCGGCCTGCAGGGTATCCAGGCGTCCGTTGAGGCCCAGGCGGACATTGTCGTATTTGTCTCCGCCTTTGCCGTGCACGCGAATGGAGCGCAGCAGAGCAGCCAGCTCATCGTCGTCCGTGAAGATGGCGCCGCCATCCCCGTAACAGCCCAGGGGCTTGGCCGGGAAAAAGCTGGTGGCCGCGGCGTGGCAGCCCAGCGCGCAGTTTTTTTTGCCGTGCCGGCTGCCGCCAAAAGCCTGGGCCGCGTCTTCCAGAACCAGCAGATCGTGCTGGCGGGCAATGGCCAGAAGCGCCTCGTATTCGGCCGCCTGACCGAAAAGATCCACCGGAATGACGGCGCGCGGCGTCAGCTTGCGCTCAAGAGCGACTTTGGGCAGAGGATAGAGGGAGTTGTCCTGCGAGCGTACGGCTTCGATGGCCTTTTTCAGCAGGTCGGGCCGCATGTTGAAGGTCACGGGGTCCACGTCCACAAAAATGGGCGTTGCCCCCAGCAGGGCCGGCTCCTCTACAGTAGCGAAGAACGTGAAGGGCGGCACGAAAACCGCGTCCCCCTGACCGATGTTCCAGACCATCAGGGGCATGAGCAGGGCATCTGTGCCCGAAGCGCAGGTGACGCAGTGACGGGAGCCGGTGAAGGCGCAGAGGGTCTCCTCCAGCTCGGCCACTTCAGGCCCCATGATGTACTTGCCATGATCGAGAACAGCCTTGATACGGGCATCAATGCTGCTGCGAATACGCGCCTGCTGGGCCGCAAGGTCAATGAATTGCATGAGAAAGTTCCTGTAGAAAAATGATAATGGTGGCCGCAGCCAGCATTTGCATGAAATCAGTATTCCAGCGGCAGAGAGATGGTCTTGTGATCCCGTGCGCTGCGATAGGCCGCAATGAGCACTTCCAGGGACTTGAGGCCTTCGCGGCCGTCGGTTTCCGGTTCAGCCTCGCCACGCAGCACATCAATAACATTCTTATAGTAGAGCGGATGGCCGAAGCCATACACAGAGGTTGTCGCATAGCTGGCTTCCCGGATGGAAGCGTCATACTCTTTCGGTTCGGCGAAATCCCAGATTTGGATCTCGTTGACGGCCACACCTCCCACACGCGCGGTCCCTTTTTCGCCGATGATAGTGATGGAGCCTTCCAGGTTCCTGGGATAGGTGAGCATCGTCACGGCCATGGAACCCAGGGCGCCATTACGCCAGCGCACATTGAGCACGCCCGTGTCCTCCACTTCAATATCCCGGGCCAGAGTACCGGTCATGGCTTGCACATCGGCGATGGGACCGATGAGCCATTCCAGCAGATCAACATAGTGGCTGGCCTGATTCATAAAGGCGCCGCCGTCCATCTCCCAGGTGCCGCGCCATTTGGCGGAATCGTAATATGATTGGAGGCGAGTCCAGAACACATTGAGATGAACCATGTAGATCTTGCCGAAGCGCTTTTCGTCCACCGCGCGCTTGAGAAGCTGCAACGTGGCATTGCGGCGGTTCTGCTTGATGACAAAGAGACGGCGCTTGGCATCGTCGCAGGCCTGGATCATGGCCAGGCCATCTTTCCATCGCGTGGCCATGGGCTTTTCAGTCATCACATGCTTGCCGGCTCGGGCAGCCTCGATGACCATCTGCGGATGCAGGCCGCTGGGCGTGCAGATGGTCACCATGTCGCAGTCGGATCGTTCCAGCAGCTCGGTAAACGAGGCATAGCCGGGCACCTGATGCTGTTCGCAGTGGGCGGCCAGCACCTGGGGGTTATTATCGCATATGGCCACCAGCTCCATATTGTCAGCGTGCTTTTCGATGGAGCCGAAATGATTCCTGGAAATGCGGCCACAGCCGATGATGGCATTCTTGATTTTTCTGCCGGTGATGATGGGGAACATCTTTCACTCCTCAGGCGTTTTTGAGAGGGAAACGATACTCCTTTCTGTCTGGGGGGACAAGCCAAGGTCATTCCGTAATGTCAAAAAGCTGCACCCAGCGGGTGTAGCACAGCCAGCGCCAGACACGCCAGTTGAAGGCGCTTTTGCCGTTGCGGATGTCCTGCCATTCGCGGCGGGCAACGTCCATGCGCAGCCAGGGCACGCTTGCGGCCTGCTCCAGAGTTGCGTCCACCCAGTCGCCGAGGCTTTCCAGCCATTGGCGTTCGGGCGTGGCAAAGCCGATCTTGTCGCGCCGATCCAGAATTTCATCCGGCACGATGCCGCGCATGGCGCGTCGAAAGACGCTCTTGCTGCAGCCTGTATCATCCACAAGATAGTGTTCCGGCAGGGACAGGCAGAATTCGGCCAGTTCCCGGGTCAGGAAGGGGACACGACTTTCGATGGAATGGGCCATGGCATTGCGGTCGCCGTGGCGCAGCAGCTGCGGCAGGCCGTTCCAGAGTAACTGAGCAGCAAGGGTTCGCTTGAGCAGGCTTCCGTCCGGGTAGATATCCCGGCGTCTCTCCTCTCGCAACAGACGGACACCCCGTTCACGCAGTCCGACAGTATCCAGCCAGCCGGGTGCGGCGGAACGTCCGATACAGCGCAGGGCCAGCGGCGTCAGCCAGGCAGGAATGACTTCCCGGATGATCTGCTGGCAGAGATAGGAAGAAGTTCTGCCCGGCCATTGCCGGTACGCCTGAAAATTTTTCAGCGCCCAGAGAAAGCGCCCTTGTTGCAGAAGGCCCGCCATACGCGGGCCGGGGTAACCATAGTATCCGGCCAGCAGCTCATCCGCGCCCTGACCGTCCAGCGTCACTGTGATGCCGCATTCCCGGGCCAGCCGGAAAACGCGGTACTGGGCATAGATGGAGGTGGAGCCGAAGGGTTCGCCCTGGGCAAGGAGCAGGGCATCCAGATCGGCGGTCAGTTCCGCAGGCTCCACGGTGACGATATGGCGGATGGCCCGCGTTTTTTTCGCCACCAGGGTAGCCCAATGCTCTTCGGAGACGTCCGAACCGGCGGCAATGAAGCTGAAGGTATGCAGATCAGCATCCGGTTCAAGGAGGCGTACGGCGCAAGTGGTGGCCGAGGAATCGATGCCGCCGGATAACGCCACGCCCAGGGGCACGTCGCTGCGCAGATGCAGGCGCACGGAGGCCAGAAAAAGTTCCCGCAGACGCTCGGCTGCCGCCTCGAAGGACAGGGGGCTGGTGTCCGCAATATCCGGTTTCCACCAGCGGTGCGGACGGACACGGGCGGGATCGGCAAGGGAGATTTCCACGCAATGGGCGGGCGGCAGGGCATGGATATCCGCCAGCAGGGTGGCGCCTCCCGCGTCGTATTGCCCGTAGCACAGGTACTGGTAGACGGCAGTGGGGTTCGTGCGGCGCGGCACACCCGGCATGTGCAGCAGGGCCGGAATTTCCGAGGCAAAGCAGAAGCCGCTCTCTCCGGCATGCCAGAAGAGGGGCTTGATGCCGAAACAATCGCGGGCACAAAGCAGCGTATGTTGTTTCTCATCAAAAAGCGCAAAAGCAAACATTCCTGCAAGGCGAGGAAGAGCCTCCTTACCCCAGGTAATGAGTGCATGAAGAAGTACTTCCGTATCGGTGGCCGTGCGGAAGACGCAGCCCGCCTGCTCCAATTCCTGCCGCAATTCGCGGTAATTGTAGATTTCTCCGTTGTAGATCAGCGTGTAGCGGCCGTCGGCACTGCGCATGGGCTGATGCCCGGCGGGCGAAAGATCTATGATGGAGAGGCGGGTCTGGCCCAGCAGCAGGGCACAGGGCGTTTCGCCGGAAAATGTCTGCCCATTTTTTGGATGTGACGGATCATCAGCGGGAAAGACAAGACAACCCGCGTCATCGGGGCCGCGATGACGCAGATCCGCCAGAAGGGTACGCACAACAGGACGGACATCACGGGAAGAGTGTCCGGGCGCGGGAATCCAGCCGAATATGCCACACATGCAACGATTCCTTGTGTTGCGGTTCAGGCGCGGGCAAAGGGCATGCGTATCACGGCGCTGATGATGCTTTCCGCGGCTCTGCCATCGCCGTAGATGCCTTCCGGGCAGGCAAGGGGTTCCATGATGCGGGAGGCCGCTTGGACAATGCTCTCCCGTTCCGGGGCGCAGAGCGTGTTCCAGCCGCAGTCCGTCAGTTCGCGCCAGCCGGTGTCCGGCATCATGACGGCGCAGCGCTTGCCTGCGTAATAGGCTTCTTTTTGCAGACCGCCGGAATCGCTGATCACGAAGCGGGCCGCACTGGCCAGGGACATGACCTCCAGATAGCCCACAGGGGCGCAGGTACGCAGGCGCTCCAGCAGGCCGGTGACGCCGAATTCCTCTGCCCGTTTGCGGGTACGCGGATGCAGGGGCAGCAGGACAGCAAGGCCCAGTTCTTTCTGTACGGCGGCCAGCCCTTCCAGCATGCCGCGCAGGGAGGCGGGCGTGTCCACGTTGTAGTCACGGTGGAGGGTGGCAAGGACAAACTCGCCGGGGCGCAGCGACATGGCCGCGCAGGTCGCCTCCGGCGTGAAGCGCGACCGCATGCGCAAAAAGAGATCGTACATGACGTCGCCGGTCACGCACACGCCGTCGGTGAGGCCCTCGGCAGCCAGATTGCGGCGGCCCAGCTCGGAGCAGCAGCACATGACGGCGGAGATACGATCCGTCAGCACGCGATTGATTTCTTCGGGCATGGTTTTGGGCAGCATGCGGATGCCCGCTTCCACATGGATGACGGGCAGATGCAGCTTGGCCGCGGCCAGGGCCCCGGCCAGGGTGGTATTGGTGTCCCCGTAGGCGAGCAGGGCATCCGGCCTTTCCTTGAGCAGGATGTCCTCCATGCCGGTCAGGGCGGCTGCGGTCATCTGCGCATGGCTGCCGCCGCCGATGCCGAGGTGGTAATCCGGTCGGGGGATGCCCAGCTCCTCAAAGAAGATGTCGGACATGTTGGCATCATAGTGCTGACCGGAATGGACAAGGACATGTTGCCAGGCATTGAGCCGCCGGGCCGCTTCCCCGACCAGGGCTTCCTTGACAAACTGGGGGCGCGCGCCTACCAGAGAGATCACCTTCATGTCATGCCGTGCCTGTTGTTGCTATAAAGAATCAGCATACTCAATTCATCTCCGCGGGACAAGCGAAGGGAAGGGCGGAAGGATTCACTTTCAGAGTGAAATTCCTTTCTCAACCCTGTAAAATTAAAATGAATTTTTTAAGAAAATCATCTCAAAGGTGAATCCCTCAAAAATATGGCAATAGATACCCATAGCATGAGCGTACAAGAATTTTTGAAAAGTATGTATCATAATGTACAAAAGAATTCGGTAGATCTGATCTTTTAGCAATCTGTTTCTGAGGACGTTATCCGTGGAATTCTTGCAGGTATTTTCCAGTTCTCTGGGACGGGATCCCCGTCCGACTCGCTTCTATTCCCTGCTGCGTTCACTAGGGGCCGTCACTGTTTGTGCAACTCCCCCTGTAGCAGGTTTTGAAACACCGGAAGAGTTTTTTGACCTTGGCCAATCATCCCATTCTCTGTCTCGGCGTATCCGTCGGGCTGTGGGGTTGCTTTGCCACCGCTATGAGCAGGATCTTTGGACATCCCGACAGCGGGAAATTTTTGAACACCTGAAGGGAAGGGATTTTTCCGCCATCATCTGTCAGGACTGCCTGCTGGTTCCGCTGGCGCTGGCCATACGCGAGGCCAGAACGAATCGGGACAGGCCCTGCCCGGTCATACTGGATGCCCGGGAGTATTACCCCCGGCAGTTTGAGCAAAGTTTTCTCTGGAATCTGACGCTCAGCGGCATCAATGACTATGTCTGCCGGAAGTATTTTCCCCGGCTGGATCATATTTTCACGGTATCGCCAGGCCTGGCTCAGGGCTATCACGAGGAATACGGGCTGGACTGCGAGCTGCTGCCAAGCTGCCCCTATTATCAGGACATAGCGCCTGCACCGGCTCACGACGGCCCTGTGCGCTGTATCCATCACGGAGCTGCAAGCAGCGGGCGCAGGCTGGAAGTCATGTTGGAAGCCTTCCGCTTGCTGGAAGGCATTGCCACACTTGATGTCATGCTTGTTCCCAATGAGCCAGACTACTATGACAAATTACGCCAGCTTGCCGGAGCTGCGGGCAACATTCGCTTCCTTGATCCCGTGCCCATGGATGAGATTGTGGCGCGCATCAGCGGACATGACGTGGGGGTATTCCTGTTGCCGGACAACACCTTCAATCATCGACGTACCCTGCCCAACAAATTCTTTGAATATGTGCAGGCCCGTCTGGCGCTGGCCATCACGCCGCTGCCGGACATGTCGGCCATGCTGCGGCAGTATGATCTTGGTGTAGTCGCCAAAGATTTTACGCCGCAGGCCTTTGCCGCGGCTATCCGTTCCCTCACGCCCGAAAGCATCGCCCGCTTCAAGAGCAACGCGCATAACGCTGCCCAAAGCCTTTGTTGGGAACGGAATGAGGAACATTTGCGGAAAACCCTTTTTTCCTTGATGAGACCATAAGATGAGCCAAAAGACATATCAGATCTGCACCCGTTGCGTCATGGATACCAGTGATCCTGACATCAGTTTTGACGCCAATGGGCAGTGCAACCACTGCAGCGATGCGCTCCGTCGTCTTGAACAGTCCTATATGCCCGACGCACGCGGACAGGAAAAACTGGAGAAACTGGTTGAAGAAATGCGTCATGCGGGCAGG
Source organism: Desulfovibrio sp. ZJ200 (assembly GCF_011039095.1). Lineage (NCBI taxonomy): Bacteria > Pseudomonadati > Thermodesulfobacteriota > Desulfovibrionia > Desulfovibrionales > Desulfovibrionaceae > Desulfovibrio > Desulfovibrio sp. ZJ200. Next base: position 37,215 of record NZ_JAAKEH010000010.1, read on the forward strand.
GGAAAGGACTATGACTGCCTGATAGGCTTGTCTGGCGGGGTAGACAGCTCGTGGCTGACGTACAAGTCCAAGGAGTGGGGCTTGCGGCCTCTGGTCTTCCATGTGGATGCCGGCTGGAACACTCCTGTTGCGGAGCAGAATATCCAGCGCCTTATCAGCCATCTGGGATATGAACTCCATACCTGCACGATCGACTGGGAGGAAATGCGCGATCTGCAACGTGCCTATCTGTATTCAGCTCTCGCCAACCAGGATGTCCCGCAGGATCATGCCTTTTTCGCTGTCCTGTTTCATACGGCGGCAAAAATGGGGCTGCGTTACTGGCTGTCCGGCTTCAATCTGGTGTCCGAGTCGGTGCTGCCTCGTGCCTGGGGCTATATGGCAATGGATTCCCGTCAGCTCAAGGCGATCCACAAGCGTTTCGGGCAGCGGCCATTGCGGCATTTCCCCACCTTGAGCTTCTGGGATTGTTGCAAGTTTTATAACGATATTCCGCTGTTCCCGACAGTCAAGGCCGTGACGCCCCTGCACTGGATGCCCTACAACCCTGATGAAGCAAAGCTCGTGCTGCAGCGAGAGGCCGGATGGGAGAACTACGGCCGCAAGCATTCTGAATCACGGTTTACCAAGCTGATTCAGAATTACTACCTGCCCACGAAGTTTGGATTTGACATACGGCGTGCCCATTTGTCCAGTTTGATCGCGGCCGGGCAGATGACTCGCGAGGAGGCTCTGACACAGTTGCAGGAGCCGCTCTACGAGCCGGAAGAATTGCGCGAGGACACGGCTTTTGTGCTTGAACGCCTGGGGCTCACGGAAGCTGACTGGGAACGCCTGATGGCGCTGCCCAATCGCACCTTCAGGGATTACCCCAACCGGTCAGGCATGTTGCATGCGGCACGAAATGTCAAAGTATTTCTACGACGTATGGGAATCGTGAAATAGAAAACGGGCAGAGGCCAGCCTCTGCCCGTTTTCTAGAGCAGATTACCTTTGACTTTTTATGAAAGTCAAAGGTGGCATTCAGGCGAAAAACGCGGTTTTCGCCTGAATGTACGCCGCGTTGCGGCGGCTGCCGCTTTCGCGTCAGCAGAGCATTTTCAAAGTGAAAATGCTCTATTGCCATGGACCAGTAAGGATGTCACGCAGCAACATAATCTTCCGGAAAAGCTGATGCAAGGCAGAACTCGACATGCGCGGTCGCAATATCCTGCAATGTCGCGTCGCTCTTACAGTTTTTTTTTGGATTGGCATGCGGCTGATTTTCTTGCTTTATTGTCTGTGCCCAGTTGTTACCTGCCTAATCGTCAGTGTGGTTGCAGAATTTTTCGCGAAAAATCCAGCGCTGGTAAGGTATTTATTGAAAATGCCTGTGCCTGATGGCAATAAAATGAGAGCTTTTGATCTGCCGTATCATAGATTTTGCGACTCTCCATGCCGGCGGATATGCGGAGTATGTACTCCATCCCACGGGCTATGTACCGCATTGGTGTTATCAAGCCTTTTTCCTGTCCCTGCCGGAGATAAACACTAGAAGCCTCGCGGCATGGATTGACAAGGAGGTGCCATGCATACAGCACCCAGGCAAAAGCATATTTGCATCATTGCCTACAAGCCGCTTGAGCGAGCGCCGCGTGTTTTGCGACAGGCGGATTCCTTTGTCAGAAAGGGCTGGCAGGTCACGCTGGCGGGATTTTGGAGCGGCGGCGAACCGCCGTCCCAAATACGGCTGCTGACCATTGAAAGAATTACCCCCCGCCGCAGCTGGACAATTCCGCAGGCGCTGGCCCGTCTATTCCTTCCATCCGGTCTCGCCTGGACCTTGCATCCGCAGAATCGAGCGGCAATGGATGCCTTTCGGCGTGATGACCGGCGCTATGACTGCATCATTGCCCATGACTGGACATGCGCGCCCCTGGCCTGCGGGCTGGCGGCGGAACAGGGGACGTCATTCGGCATTGACGTGCACGAGTATGCCCGGGAGGAATTTTGCCCCACTGGTCGCCTTGTGCGGGATTTTTTGGGCAAGTATGCCCATAATCGGCATGCGGATGCCATTCAGCGCCGCTATTTTCCGCAAGCCTCGGGCATTACGACCGTCTGCGACGGCATTGCCGATCTTTTGCGGACGGATTACCGCCTTGCCGTCCGCCCCGGCGTCGCGCGCAGTGTGCCCTTTTACGAAGCTATCCCTTATCGCCCCTGCGGCAAAACGATTCGCATCCTGTACCACGGCTGTGTGGATTATTCGCGCAGTCTTGATGTGCTGATCAAGGCGACGGCATTGCTGGATGAGCGTTTCGAGGTCGAGATCCGGGGGCCGGGAGAAGAGCCATACAAGGCTGAACTCAAGGCCCTGGCGCAGCGCTGCGGCGTGTCAGACCGCGTCCATTTTACGGATGTCGTGCCCTTTGCGGAAATTGTCAGGTCGGCGGCACAGGCAGATATCGGGTATGAAGTTGTGGATGGCTATTCCCCGCAACATCGGTTCATGCTGCCCAACAAATTTTTTGAAAATACCATGGCCGGGCTGGCGCTCTGCGTTTCTGCCTTTCCCGAAATGAAAAAGCTGGTGGATACCTATAGGCACGGAATCTGCGTGGATGCCTGCACACCGGAAGCCATCGCGGAACGACTGAACGGCCTTGATGCCGAGGCCATTAATGCCATGAAGCAAAACGCCCTGGCAGCGGCGCAGGAGCTGTGCTGGGAACATGAGGCAAAGGCAATGTTTCAAGCCTACGGACTGTAGCAAGAGAGAGAATTCTGCATCAGCGGCAGAGCTGTGAAAGTAGTTCGGTAAAGTGGCGAAATTTTTCAGGAGCAGACAAGCTGGAGTTGTGCCAGAGCACGGTCATGCTGCCGCCGTAATGGCACACGGTTTCATGCAGCTGGCGTGTGAGGGCAAAGGCATCTTCACTCAGGGGGGGGGCAGCTTCAATCAGGGTACCGTCCATACACAGCAGCGGCTGTTCTTTCAACGAAAGCGAGCGGCGCTGCTCGAGATCATAAACGCCAAATTTCCGTGCTGTGCCGCAGCGAAAGCCGAGAGCATGAGAATAAGCCAGTGACGAATCGCAGATAAGACCGTATTTTTCCCACATGCGCCAAGTGGCAGATCCTTTGAAGCGTAGATAATGCTGACGTCCTTCGCAGACAGGTTCCGGCGACCAGTGCCGCAGGCATTGCAGTTCCCGGAAAAAGATTTCCTCGTTGTCGCTGCTATGATAACTGGGATGAAAGCCGATTTGATGTCCCTGTTGCAGGAGGTTGTCGCGCAGGCGTTGTAGCGGCGGCGAGTTCAGATCATAGGGGGTATCGTATTTTAGAGAACTGGCGCCGCCCATAAAATAAAAATTTCCCTTTATGCCGCATTCAGCAAGCGTGTCGCAGATAGTGGCAAAGCTGAAGTAAGGATCGCGTGCTGCATCAAGTCGGGAAAGTAGCATTCGGGCCGCTTCGGAAATATTTCGACGCTTGAGCAGAGCGCCGGCAACCACGCGGACAAAGCGGCGGGGTGAAAGATGGTGCCAGTGAAAAGGCGTATCTACATCGCAGCTGTACACCACAGCATGGGAGGGGTTCCGAATCGGAATTGTGATGCCGACGCTCGCTAGACGGTGTACAAGTTCTTCCAGCAGTTCATCGGCAACGGCACGAAAGAGAAGAGAGTTGCGGTAAAGCCATGTTTGTTCGGGAAGGAGGCGGTCGTGCTCATCTCGCGGCAGATTGCAGGCATCCTCAAACGCCGTTAGAAGGAAAAATATGGTTCCGAGAAGGTCAGGGAGGGCGTTGGCATCTTCTTCGGCGGCCTGCAACGTCATCAGGGGGTGCCCACGAAAATTTTTTGCCTCCAGAGTCTTCCCATTCGGGGCAAGGCGGGAGAGCTGGAAGAAGGTTTCTGGCGCCGTTTCTGGAAAGAGACAATTGCCTAGACGGATTTTCGCGGCTCCCTGCCGCAGTATCCAGCTGCTGCAGTCCGTCCCTGTGTGCAGTTCATAGGGAGTGTCCAGAAAGTCGCCAAAGACAGTGGCACAGATATAGACATATTCGGGATGGAAAAAGTGGCCTGGTGTGAAGATTTGCAGCATGTCAATTTCTGAAGGGGAGTAGTGTTCTGCGAAGCCAATGGAAGATGCTTTGACCCCAGCGGTTGTTGCAGCAGCGGGCAACAAGGCATGCCAGAGGGCGGGGGATAAACAGCAGAGGCAGGACATAGCCATAATACAGTAGAGGCTGTCTCCCAAAGACAAGGCGGGTTAACTTTCGTTGTTGTTTTTTTACCTGCATTCCCTGCGCCTTAAAAAAGATGCCATCAAACGGAAGTTCCCTCAGAAATGCCGATCGTATCTTTTCATAGGCAAATCGAGGATAGGACTGCGGATTCAGATCCAGCGCCAGACAATATGTGGCAAGAGTTCCTATTTTTGTTTTGTACCACATAGTGCCATCCGTATATTTCCAGGAGTCCAGCGGGCAGCGACAATCGATATGCGTGGGATCGGCAACAACGTAAACATGCGCATCTTTTGCATGGAGCAGCCAGCAGCCTACCTGTATATAAAGCGTTCCGTAAAAAGGACTCAAGTCTGTTTTTTGCCAGAAGTCCCTGCGCATGACGATGGCCGGTAGAAAAGAAGGGGCTCTGTCCAGACGTGCAAAATATTCATCAGCATTGTGGGAGAAAAAATCTTTGTGCAGTGGAAGATACGTTTCTCCGTAATGAGGGGTAGGTTCTGAAAAGTACTGACGATAGTTAAAATAGACACAATCTGTATCCGGATGGCGTATTAAAAGATTCCTGAAGGTCATATAAGCATCTTTTCCAAAACGATCATCTTGTCCAGAGAACCAGATATACGTTCCTGTAGCATAGTTAACCGCCTGGTGAAAGTTGCCGTCCATGCCAAGATTGGCCGCATTGCGGTAAACGTGAATGCGTGTGTCGCGCTTTTGCAGTTCAAGGGCATATTCGTATGTGCCGTCGCTGGAGCAGTCATCGGAAATAATGATTTCCGCGTCCCCGTCAAGCTGCGGCAGCAGCGTTTCCATCAGCTCGGGAAAGTACGCCATGCCGTTATACGTCGGAATACAAAAGGAAACCAGCGGCGCCATACTTGAGCCTCCTGCATACTAGAGCAGATTACCTTTGACTTTTTATGAAAGTCAAAGGTGGCATTCAGGCGAAAAACGCCGCCTGAATGTACGCCGCGTTGCGGCGGCTGCCGCTTTCGCGTCAGCAGAGCATTTTCAAAGTGAAAATGCTCTATGTTCTGGCGAGCCGCACCAGATAGTCAAAAAGGGCTTTGGGGTCGCCAAGGTTTTTATCCAGGAATGCCTTGCGACCCCGCTGCACAGATGCGGATTGCCACCAGCCTTGCGGATCATCAATCACCTGTGTCAGTCGCTCGGCAGCGGCTTGGGGTGTCTGAACCACAATGCCTGCCTCAATGAGAGCGTCAAAAAAGTCGGCATGTTTTTCGCTAAGAAAACAGCGGCTCGGATCATAGAAGACTATGCAGGGCTTGTTGTTGTGCAACGCTTCCACATAACCGCTGTTCGTATATGCGTAAATAGTCAGCCGCGAGCGGGCAAGCAGTGCCGTTCCAGGCATTTTCGGATCCGCCTGCCGCATGGCCCGAATATATTTTTGCAGTTCCGTCGGCAACTGTTCAACATCGATTTCGGTGAGCGGATGGGGACGATACATTATGCGGGAGATATTTTGCTCAGAAAGCCGGGAAAAAAAATCAAGAAAAAATGTGAAAAGCCCGACCAGGTTTGCGCCGCCGGCAAAGGTATCAGATCCATCAATTTGCCTGCGATTTTTCCAGTAAGGAGCATCAATGTAAAGCGCGTCAATGTCCAGCTCCGCTGGCCGTTCATTATACCAGTGGCGCAAGCGGCCCAGAGAAATCATATTAGGGTTATTTGTTTTTCTGCCACCTGTAAGAAATTTATCGACAAAATCAAGAATTCTATCTTCGTGTGTATTTAAAAAAGGATATAAAAAGCCATTATGCTCATTGATATAGACACGAAGGTGTCGCTCTTCATGGGCAACGGCCAATAAAAAAGACTGCAAAGAGTAACCAATACAATCTTCATTAATAATGTATTTGAGATTTGGAAAATTTTCCCAAAAGGAACGTGCTTGCGCAAGAGCATCCGCAAAGTTTTCAAGATAGAGGGTAGGAAAAATTTCAATTAAGATAGTCTTCAAAAAACGACAAAAAGAACTTTCTTCAGGAAAGCCAGTAAAGAGAGCCTCTCTGAGGGCTATATTGTGTTTTCTTGGAGGAAACGTTATGATAGGCGCGTAAAGACTTTGTATTTTCCCTAGACTGGCACAGGTAAGCCTGTAGGCATGATGCGTGGAAATGCCGGTACCCAGCAACCCGACTGTGGGAGAGCGCAAGGAAAGTAGTTTGCGCAGCAAGTTGACAAGCGAATACTTGCAAAACCCATCAGTGCTCTGTGGCAAATGGTGCTTACCAGGCAAGTTGATATTTACCTGAACATTAGAAGTATGTTCATTGGCTGGGAGATTTTGGAAAATAGTCTGTATGAATTTTGTAAACAAGTACTCATTTCCGTAATTGGTTTCAAAAAGGAACTTTCCCATATCATCAAGTTTATGAAAAGATGGTACTGGTGTAGAAAATAGATTGAAAGTATACGAAGGAACAAATGTCTTCTGGAAAATAAAAAATTTTGTATAGATAGCTTCTATGAAAAAGGATAAATTCAAACCCATAGCACGCTTCCAGAAGGCCATATTGCCGTATTGATGCAAAGTTGTCAGACGCTCGGCAAAGTGTGAGAGGATTTTTGGATAAATGGCATTTATGTATTCAATCGCAGACTCAACTTCACTGCGTGAGGAAAACACCTGTTGTGCACAAATCAGTTTTTCTACTGCTACATCACGGCAAACAGCCAGGTAAACAGGATACTCCGGGACATAGTAGCGCTCGGCATCCTTCCGGCGGGCTTCGACAAGGGCGGAACAAAGATACTGGGTGACCATCGTGAATCCTTTCGTACAAATATAAAAATTAGCTCAAAAGGGAAAGTGCGAGCGGCGTTCCCCGCTTGATGGGTGTCGCACTGCGTCTGCCCAGGGCCACAGGCAGAAAACGGGGAGGCAAGCCATATCCCGGGCGAATGCTGCGCACATTCTCTTCCGTGAAAACTTCACCTGCCTCCATATCCTTGACCACAAAAAGAGAGCGACGGAAGACCTTGCTTTCTTTCTGCTTGGGCGTCAAGTCGTAGCAGACGGTTCCCAGGGCCTTTTCCACCGTGCGGATATCCTGCACCATCTGCCTGAATTCGTGCGGTTCCATGCTGAAGGCGCTGTCCGGGCCACCATCGGCGCGGGCAAGGGTAAAATGCTTTTCGATGATGCGCGCGCCTGCGGCCACAGCGCCCACAGCCACGGCACTGCCCAGCGTGTGGTCTGAAAGGCCGGCCACACAGTTGAAGGCCTGCGCCAGATGGGGAATGGTGCGCAAATTGGCTTCTTCAGGCGGCGCGGGATAGGCGCTTGTGCACTTGAGCAGGGCAAGCTCGGTGGTTCCGTTTTCGCGCAGAGTCGTCACAGCTTCGTCTATTTCCGCCAGACTGGCCATGCCGGTGGACATGATGACCGGCTTGCCTGTGGAAGCAATTTTTTTGAGCAGCGGAATATCCACCACTTCAAAAGACGCTACCTTATGGCAGGGGACGTTCATTTTTTCCAAAAAATCCACGGCGGTGGCATCAAAAGGGGTGGAAAAGCAGTCCATGCCCAAGTCATTGGCCAGAGCCTTGAGGCGCGGCTGCCATTCCCACGGCGTGGAGGCCTCCTGATAGAGGTCATGCAGGGTCTTGCCTTCCCACAGCGTTCCCTTGATACGAAAGTATTCATTGTCGCAGGGAATGGTCATGGTATCCGCCGTATAGGTCTGCAACTTGACGGCATCGGCTCCAGTCTCGGCAGCGGCATGGATGATGGCCTCGGCGCGTTCAATACTGCCGTTGTGATTGGCGGAAACTTCGGCAATGATATAGGCACTTGCTCTGTCAAACATCGCTATCATCCTTCAGTGTTATACAAAGATCGGCCAGTATTCTGTCGGTCTTGCGAGAGGCGCGTGTCACATGGAGTCGAAAATTTCCCACATCCCAAAAAGCGGGGGGATATCCGTCGGCATCCATCATGCGTATCCTGTCAAAAAGCTCATTTAGCGTAGTCGAACCAGCAAGATTGCTCTCTTCAGGCTTTCTGCGCTTGAAGGTCGTGACTTCTCCTTGTTGCGGCACTGGTTCAGGCTGCCTGCGGAGAATCTCGATTATCATATCCTGGATGATGGCATTGGCACGTATATAGATTTCCTCTGCATTGCCAAGCAGCGAAAGCGGGCGTTTCAGATAAACAGGCCCTGCATCAATGCCTTCACTGCAACGCAGGGCAGTTATTTTTGTTTCCTGATAACCTCGGATGATCAGGTTCTGCAAGGGGCTGCCGCCGCGTCCAAAGGGAACATCCGTCATATGAAAGATGACGCACTCAAAGTTTGCCCATATGGACCGGGGGATGATCCACGACCAGTGAGGGAAAAATATGTACCTGGGAGAAAGAGATGCCAGAATCTCGCAGGTCAGTTCCTCTGGGGTCTGTAGCAAAGAACAGGAAATACCTGTTGCCCGCTGCGCAGCGTCAGCCAGATGGCGGCACCAGGGACGAGAGCCGGCAATGACGCAGGTCGTACTCACAGAACAGTCCTGTAGAGGATAAAGGCTTCCGCCGCTTCATGACCACAAAAGCATCCCCTGAGTGCCGCAAGATGCCTGACGGCTTCCATGCTTCGTGGATGGGGCCAGGGGCGCATTTCTGAGGCGTATTCCGCCAGTGCATGGCATTTCGTTTCCAGCGTTGCCGAGATGTCCACAAAGACATTGGGGCAAAATGCGGGAGCCGTATGGGGCGGTGTGTACTCCGTACTGGAAAGCACTTCAAAGCCAAGCAGGGTGACGGGCTTTGTACCGGGAAGCGGACGAAAGGCCGTCATGACGGCCTGATGGGTCAAGCGGTGATCCTGATTCATGTCACCGGCATGATGCGTGAAAACAAGATCAGGCTGCACCTGTTCGGCAAGGGCTTCAATGTGTTGCACTATGTCCAGCAGGGCTATCGTATCAAAGCGATTGTCCGGCAGGGATGCAAAGTGAACATTGGCCTCATTCACTCCGATAACCTGCGCTGCCCGTTTGGCGGACAGACAGGCATGTGCTCGTGCGTCATCTGTTTCGCTACTGCGGGCCAGCGGGCCTTCACCAAGCAGCAGGATATGAATTTCTGTACCGAGGGCGGCCAGCCTGGCCAACGTACCGCCGCAACCGAGCATTTCATCATCGGGATGAGCGGCAACGGCAAAGATTGAAGAACTACTTTGGAACATAATTCCCCTGTGCCGGAAAAATATATTTTCTGACAGATTGATTATGCGTTTGGTTGACAGATAAACGGGTAAAATAAGCTTTTTCAAATGTATTGAGAGAAGAAAAATTTTCAGATTTGATTGAGGCTAGTATACTTTTTATGGGGCTTTCATGGATAACCTTTAGGCATGCTTCCCTAAGAATGTATTTTGCGAGATGTTTTCCCCGGTAGTTTTTATCAATGGCGATCGTTACTTCAGAGTCATGATAATTGTTGTTGAATCGTATATATCCACATTTTTGCTTTTTATATAGAGCTATAAGAAATATATTTTTTTTTATGAGCATATCATGGAACCATTGCGTATGCTCATACCATGTAATCGTATGCTGCTGGAATGACATCTTTCGTACTTCTTTATCATTGGCCAGTGAAAAAACGAACTGTATATCATCTTCCGTGGCAGGGATAAAAGAAATATCTTCTTGTTGATTGTTGATTACTTTACTTATGTTTGTTCTATGTATGGCTGGAGAATGTGGTATAATAATGTCTGTCAGCTGAGACTTTACAGCTTCAAGGGAGAATTGCGGTATGGAAAAATGTTTTGCCAGATATTCGACAATGTTATGCTGATTTTCAGCCACTTCCACAGTCAAAAAGGGCACGCCAAGGCAACACAGTTCCCAACAGGTCGATCCTCCTGCCGTGATGCACAGGTCCGTATCCAGCAAGAGGGCGGGCATATCATCCACACGGGGCAGAATCTCCAGTTGTGCCGGGCACTGAGCAAAAGCCGCACGGATACGATCCACATCCATGGCTCCCTGAATGACGCGAATCGTGCGCCCCGCCAATTCCGGCAGACACATGTCAGCCGCGACTTTTTCCAGATGTTCGATACAGTTGCCGCCTCCCAGCGTCACTAAAATATTTTGGGGCTGCGCTGGTCTGCTGCGTTGCTGTGCCTTTTTCCGGGCATCCCAGAATTCCTGCCGCAGCAGGACATAATCCAGCCCCAGCAATTTGCGGCCGATGTTGCCCTGATACGTCAGCAGCTCCGCGCCAATATTCTGGTTCAGCAGCACATCGCAATGATATTCAGGCAGGTGCGCATAGTCGTCGATGACCAGCAGGCGATACCCTGCCCGCATGACGGCCTTCTGGCAGGCCGTGTCGAAATGGTAGCCGTCCAGGACGACCCAGATAGGAGCAGTCGCAGTTCCCGGAGCCGGCAGATTGGCCGTCTGAAGCTGTCGCAGCAGATCGTCGGGAGCCTCCGCCACAGGCGGCATGTCCGGCAGACAATGCAGGGGAATATCCTCCCGTGCCAGACGTTCCCGCAGCCAGTCGACACCAAGACGGCAGATCATCTGCACGTCCAGCCCTTCCCTGCGGGCAGCCTGAGCCAGCGCAAGACAGCGCATGACGTGGCCGGTCCCCATGCGCGGGGCCGCGTCGGCACGGATAATAAGTGTGGTATTATTCAACATAGGAAGGCAGCAGTCGTTCTCCCTGCTTACGTGCCGTGCACAGACGCTTACCGAGAACCAAGTAGTCCAAATGAGCTGGCAGCCCATCACCGGGGCGAACGTAATCAAGCATATCCTGCGTCAGAACTTCTCCGGCTTCAATATCACGGGCAGCCACAACACTGCGCCGGGCAACCGGCGGCAAGGCGCGCTCTTCAGCCGTCATGATGCGTCGGGGATTGCCAAGGGCTATTTCCACATCGCGAATGGTACGCACAAAGTCTGCCGCCTCGTGCGGTTCCAGCGACATGATATGCTCAGGACTACGGATGCAGCGATCAAGGGTGATGGTTTTTTCCAGCATATCCACACCCAAGGTTACAGCAGCGATATCCATGGTCGCGCCGGGCGTATGATCAGAAAAAGCCACCGGGTAGGGAAACATCTGCCGCAAGGTCTGCACCGTTCGCAAATTGATGCTCTCAAGACGTGCCGGATAGCCTGAAGGGCAATGGTTGATGATGATCTTGCGGCATCCGGCCTGTTCCAGAACATCCACGGCCTGCTCCACTTCGCCGATGGTCGCACTGCCGGTATCTATTTGCACCACCCACGGAAAACGCGCTGCCAGTCTGAGCAAGTGGTGATAATTGATATCCCCGGAGCAAATTTTGACGCATGCACAACCAGCCGAGGCAAGGAACTCCATTTCTTCCGCATTGCTGATGGTGGCGAAGAAAAGAACCTGCTTTTCCTTGCAGTAGTGGATAAGCTCTGCCCATTCAGAAAACGTCAGCTCACGCCGTGACAGGATTTCCTGCAGGGATTCTGTGACGGTTTCCCTTTCGCCCGTCACTTTGTTTTTCAGTACCTCATAGGTGAACAGGGTCTCTTTGGAGGGAACAATCTTTCGCGCATTGATAATTTGAAACTTGACGGCATCGGCACCGGCGTTTGCGGCCATATCCACCAGTGCTTTGGCCGTAGAGAGGCCATCATGGGTAGGGCCAGCCTCAAAGACAATGCTGACCGGGCGCTTCGTTTGAGGGATCATGCAATCAAATATCATGTCAGTAGCTTTCCTTTTCAAGCAGATGAGCACAAGCTTCCAGCAAGGCAAAATCCTCGGTCGTGTCAATGTCTACGGAGCGCATGGCAGGCATCCGGTAGCCCCTGATGCGCGCGGGATAAAAGGAGCGGTACTTCCTGAGCGCATCGACGCGGATGGCATAGGTACTGCCATTGCCTATGACCCCTTCAGGAACTTCCTGCGATTTTTTGGTAACCAGCAGGGGAAAGGCGGGCACCAAAAAACCTTCTGGATTTTGATAGAGCATCTGGTGCGGGGGATGGTCATAGCCACAAACAGCATGAACGGCGTCAGTATCAGGCGTAAGACATGCCATGACATGACGAATATCCTCTGCACTTCGCAGGGGGGCAGTGGCGTACAGACAACAGAGGGTATCATAATATATGCCTGACTGCTCCTGACGACTCAGAAACTCAAGGCAAACATCTGCACAACTCGCAGTGTCTGACCCTAGAGCCACGGGGCGTTCATCAACCGAAAAGCCGTTGGCATGTGCAATCTGGGCAATTTCTTCATCCTCTGTCGAGACTACGATAGTGTCAAAACAACCGGAATCCCGTGCCGCCTCACATGTCCAGAGCAGGAGAGGCTTTCCCCTGAAGGGGAGAATATTTTTTCGCGGGAGGCGTTTGGAGCCTCCCCGTGCAGGTATGATGGCAATGTTTGTAGATAACATGGCTTTATATGGAAAGACGGCTCATAATATCTCGTACCGTGTATGTACCTTTTACGGGTTCCTGCTCCCATATGGGATTATCCAGAACCCACTTCCCCTTTTCCTCTGACCACATTTTTCCTCTAAAGGAATTGGCGACTTCCCAGAACTCGCCTTCATCAATATCGATCAATTGGCAAAAAGACGTGATATAGAGGGTGCCGCAGCCTCCATCCAGCTCCTTGACCAGAAAAATGGCTTCATCACGAGAGATTTCACCATCGCGAATGTCATAGCATGCTTGATCCGTAGTAAATCCAAAGCCGAATTTGATATATTTCAGCAGTTGATTCACTTCTCGAAAACTATGATCCAAGGCATAAAAACGTCTGTAAAGTCCCTTGGCATAAGGCTCCATACTTTCAGGATGGATAGAAAGGCCGTGCCGCATAGAAAACTTTGCATTATGCAGTTGCCCCCATTCCTGTACGTAGTTGCTCAGCCATACGCCCCTTATACCCTTCCTGATGATGGACGTCATATTGGGCTGGTATAGAAAGAGGGCTTCCAGGTTGCCATCATCGGCATAAGCATCAATAACTTTTTCTTTGACCGTATTTGAGGCCCATATTTGAGTAGCATCACCTCCGGCTGCCTTCATGTCATAAACCCCAAGTGTCTGGCCGGGATTTTCGCCATTGACTATGAGGGGAATGTCAAATTTATCAGCAATAATAAATACTGAGGAATATACACAGTACTCAGATGCTCTGTTAGGGTTTCCTATCCTGTAAAAATCTTTTTTGAAGAATTGCTTGAGCAGCTCTTTATCGGCACTAAGCGTAATGACATCAAAGCCAAGATTTTTGATATTCTCAAGATTTTTGGCGCCAATTTCCGTCGTCTGGCAGGGTTCCGAGCATACCAGGAGCGGGCGCAGCTTCATTTCGTCCCGCATGTACAGGGCTTGAAACGTAGAATCCTTGCCGCCGGAAACTCCGATGACACAGTCATAAGGCGCTTTTTGAGCTTTTGCCCATTGACAGATGGAAGCGAGATCCTGCCTGCGCGCTGTCCAGTCTATTTTTTTCTTCTCTTCTTCCCAAAGGCAGGCCCCGCAGATTCCTTGTTCGTTAAAAAATACATTGGGACGGGTATCTGGTTGAACGCATTTGGTACAGTAGCGCATTATAAAGCCTCCTTGCTGCACAGTTTTTGAATAATGCGTGAAATATCCCCTTCAGTCATCCCCGGCCAGAGCGGCAGGGTGAGGATCTCCCGATAGGCGGCTTCAGCCACGGGGCAGAGGCCTTCCCGCGTGCCGACGACGTTTCGGTAGTAGGGGTGCAGGTGCACAGGCACATAATGCACATTGGCGCCGATGCCGTTGGCGCGCAGATGGCGGAACAGGGCATCCCGGTCTGGGCTGCGCACCACATAAAGATGGTAGGCGTGGCGGACATCCTCCCGGCATCTGAGCGGCCGGATGCTGTCCTGCCCCGCCAGCGCGGCAGCGTAGGCCCGGGCCAGTTCGTTGCGCTTGGCAATCCAGCCGTCCAGTTTTTTGAGCTGCGAACTGCCCAGCGCGCACTGGAAGTCCGTGATGCGATAATTGTAGCCCAGCTCGGTCATTTCATAGAACCAGGCGCCGGATTTTTCGCGCTGGCTGGCCGTGGTGGTGATGCCGTGCCCGCGAAAGGCCCGCATGCGCGCGGCAAGCTGCTTATCACCGGTCACGGCCATGCCGCCTTCGCCGGTGGTGATATGCTTGACCGGGTGGAAGCTGAACACCGTGATGTCAGCCAGCGTGCCCACCTTGCGCCCCCTGAAGGACGCGCCCAGGGCGTGGCAGCCATCGGCCACAAGGGCCAGGTGATGCCTGTTCGCAATGGCGCGCAGGGCGTCCCAGTCGCAGGGCTGACCGGCATAGTCCACGGCGATGATGGCTTTGGTGCGCGGCGTGATGGCCGCTTCCACAGCCGCCGGAGCCATGAGCAGCGTCTCGGCATCCACATCGGCAAAGACCGGTGTGCCGCCCTGATACAAAATGCAGTTGGCCGAGGCCGCAAAGGTCATGGGCGGGACGATGACTTCGTCGCCGGGGCCGATATCCAGGGCAAACATGGCCGCGTGCAGGGCCGCGGTGCCGTTGCTGACGGCCACGCCATGACGCGCGCCGGTATAGGCGCAAACGTCAGCCTCGAAGCGTTCCACAGCCGGGCCGGTGGTCAGCCAGTCCGAGCGCAGCACTTCGACCACGGCCGCGATATCGTCGTCGTCGATGGTCTGCCGACCATAGGGGATAAAATGGGGCGTATTCATGACTAGCGGATAGCAAAACCTTGTTCTTTCAGGGTGGCGCGCAGTTCAGGGATGGTCAGCCAGCTTTCGTTGGTGCCGGAATTGTAGCTGAAACCTTCGGGCGCGGGTTTCCCCTCAGGCCCGCGATAGGGGAAGGTCTCCGGCTTGATGACGTAGTAGTGGCCGATGTCGATGGTATGGCGGGAGTCCTCGGCCGTGATCATGGTCTCGTGCAGCTTTTCGCCGGGGCGGATTCCCACTTCGACAGTTGCCATGCCGGGAGCGATGGCTTCGGCCAGATCCGTGATCTTCATGCTGGGGATCTTGGGCACGAGGATCTCGCCGCCGCCGGCCAGTTCAAAGGAACGCAGCACCATGTGCACAGACTGTTCCAGCGTGATCCAGAAGCGGGTCATGCGCGTGTCTGTGATGGGCAGGGGGCCGCCTTCGTCACGCTTCCTGAGGAAGAAGGGGATGACGCTGCCGCGGCTGCCCATGACGTTGCCGTAGCGTACCACGGAGTACACCGTATCGCAGGCCGTGTAGGCATTGGCCGCGATGAAGAGTTTGTCCGAGCAGAGTTTGGTGGCGCCGTAGAGATTGACCGGGGCCACAGCCTTGTCCGTGGACAGGGCCACCACCTTTTTCACGCCGCAGTCGGCCGCCGCATTGACGATATTTTCCGCGCCGCCAATATTGGTGCGGATGCACTCTGTGGGATTGTATTCCGCCGCCGGCACCTGCTTGAGAGCCGCCGCATGGATGACATAATCCACGCCACGAAAGGCCCGGTACAGGCGCTCCCTGTCGCGCACATCACCGATGAAATAGCGCATGCATGGATATTTTTTCAGGGAAAAGACCTGCTGCATCTCGAACTGCTTGAGTTCATCCCGGGAAAAAACGATAAGCCGCCTGGGCTTGTGGTTCTTCAGGATGACTTCGACGCATTTCTTGCCAAAAGAACCGGTACCACCGGTGATGAGGAGTGTTTTATCGGTAAACATCATGCACCCTTAGCTGAGCTTTTCTGTCAGGTGAGCGGCAGTATGTTGCAATGTCTTTTCATAGGCAGGCAATACCGTTGCCACCGTACCATGCATGGCTACGGCTCCCTTGTCGATCCAGTAGAGCAGGTCACATCCTTCCACCGTACTCAGACGATGGGCTACAACCACAAGCGTCACATGCTGGCGCAAAGTCTCGATTGTTGATTGTATGGCCCGTTCGGTGGCCCCGTCAAGCGCGGACGTGGCTTCATCGAAGATAAGAAGTTCCGGCCTGTCATACAGGGCGCGGGCGATGCCCACACGTTGTATCTGACCACCGGAGAGGCGCACGCCGCGTTCCCCCAGGGGAGTGTGGATGCCTTCGGGAAGATCCTCCGCAAAGTCCATGGCCGCCATGCGGCAGCATTCCCGCACCCGTTCCTCATCCACCGGCTCGCCCCAGTGGCTGAAGGCCACATTCTCGGCCAGTGTGGCATCCAGCAGGTAGAGGTTCTGGGGGACGTAGCCGATATTCAGGCGTTCAGTGGATGTATTCCAGATATTGCCGTCAAGGCACAAATGCCCCTGCTGCGGGCGCAACAGCCCCGTGATGAGCGAGGTCAGCGTGCTCTTGCCTGAGCCGGAGAGGCCCACCAGACCGACCATGCCTCCCTTGGGGATGGTGAGTGAGATGCCCCGCAAGGCGGCATGCTCCGCATGGGGATAGGTGAAGCTCACCTCATGCAGGCTGATCTCGCGCTGGAAGTGGCGCACAGGGCGGGCGTCCAGGCGCTCCGGCGCGGGGAGTTCCGTCACAAAGTCCAGAAGTTTTTCCAGAAGAGGCTGGCAGGAGCGCATGGTCAGGATGGCGTTCATGGTCTTGTTGGCCGCCGGCAGCAGACGCCAGGCGACGGCTGCCAGCAGGGTCAGCGTACCGGTGGTTGCCGCCACGCTGCTGCCCAGACGTACCTGAATCAGCAGAACCAGCAGCAAAAGGAGCATGCCCGCCACCTCCAGCACCCACATGGGCAGCATGGGCAGGGTAGTGCGGGAACTGTTTTTCAGCGAATAGTCTTCAATGAATTTTACATATTCCTGCAGGAAATTCTGCCTTTTGTCGTAGATGGCTATCTCGCGCAGTCCTTGCAGGCCCTGCATGGCGACACGCGAATTATACAGGTCATAGTGGCGGATGTCCTGCGACAGGCCATAGATGCGGGCACGGGTTCCTTTCTGGATGAGTACGGCCAGCAGGGCAACAGACACAAAGAGCAGGCAGGAAAGCAGGGGATTGGCGATGAGCGCCCCCCCCAGCAGAAATACAGCAATGACCATCTGGGTGAACAGGGTCAGCAGAGTCGTGGCATAAATGGCAACATAGCCTTTCCATCCCAGAACGGTCAGTAGTTCTGCGGAGTTCTGCCCGGCATGCCAGATGTGCGGCGCGCCCAGAAAACGGCGAAAGAGATTACTGCCCATGGTCCAGGCAATGCGCTGGGAAAAATAATTTTGCAGCCAGGTGATATAGCCCAGCAGGACATTTTTCAGCAAGGTAGCTGCACAGACCCCAGCCAGGACAAGTATCAGAAATTGTAAGGCAGTGGGGATGGCCGGCGAAAAGGGCAGGGCCGCGCGGATATTCTCCAGCAGTGCATAGCGGGCCAGGCTCTCTGGGGCGGACATGGCCACACCCAGCAGGGAAATGCCGCCCGCCACACCGATCTCGAACAGACCCATGACAATGTTGAGCAGGCACAGCCACCAGAACAGACGACGTTCCCGTGGTGTGGCCAGAGCATAGAGCTGGCGGGCGATGGAAAGCGGGGTATATTCCTTGTGCGACGATGCTGTCATCCATACCCTCATGCCTTGAGCTGCGTATACAACAGTTTCTTGCCAATGATCACGGAGTTAACGTGGGAGAAGTACGTTGTAGAGTCAGGTAGCGCGCAAGATACCTCAGGCGGTAGCCAAGTACCTTAGATTTGGGTATCCGGTGATTCCAGGCTTACAGCCTCCAGTAGTCGATGCCCGCGGCACGCATGGCCTGCGGGTCGAAGAAGCCCTTCACGTCCATGAGCACGGCCTTGCCCGCATGTTTGCAGCGGGCCTTGATGTCTTCGGGCGTCAGGGCGGCGTAGGCCTTGTGGCTCACGGCCAGCAGCATGGCATCCAGGTCGCGCAGCTGGTCCAGATCTGCCAGCTCCTGTCCGTATTCGTGCATGGCTTCGGCCGGATCGGCCTCGGCGTCATGCACCAGCGGGACGATATTGTATTCCCTGAGTTCGCGGATCACGTCCACCACGCGGGTGTTGCGCAGGTCGGGCACATTCTCCTTGAAGGTGAAGCCCAAAATGCCCACGCGCGCGCCGCTGACCACGTTGCCGTGTCTGATGAGTCGCTTGACCAGGCATTCGGCCACATATTTGCCCATGTTGTCGTTGATGCGGCGACCGGCCAGGATGACTTCGGGGTGGAAGCCCATTTCCTCGGCCTTGAAGGTCAGGTAATAGGGATCCACGCCAATGCAGTGGCCGCCCACCAGACCGGGACGGAAGGGCAGGAAATTCCATTTGGTGCCGGCGGCTTCCAGCACTTCGAGGGTGTCGATGCCCAGACGCTCGAAGATGATGGCCAGTTCGTTCATGAGCGCGATGTTCAGGTCGCGCTGGGTGTTCTCGATGACCTTGGCGGCCTCGGCCACCTTGATGCTGGAGGCGCGGTGGATGCCCGCCCTGACCACGGAGCCGTAGACCTGGGCCAGCAGATCGGCCGTGGCCTGGTCGGAACCGGAGACAATCTTTGTGATGGTCTCCAGCGTATGCACCTTGTCGCCGGGGTTGATGCGCTCCGGCGAATAACCCACGGTGAAATCCGTGCCGTATGTCAGGCCGGATTCCTGCTCCAGGATGGGCACGCAGATCTCTTCGGTGAGGCCGGGGTAGACCGTGGATTCATAGACCACCACGCAGCCCCTGGGCATGTGACGGCCCACAGTGTGGCTGGCCCCCACCACGGGCGTGAGGTCGGGGGAGCGGTGTTCGTCGATGGGCGTGGGCACGGCCACGATGATCACGGCGGCCCGGGCCAGGTCGGCGGGGTCGCAGGTATATTCGATCGTGGCGGCGGCCAGGGCTTCGTCGGTCACTTCGTTGGTGCGGTCATGGCCTTTGCGCAGCTCTTCGATGCGTCCGGCGTTGATGTCAAAACCGAGCACGCTCATGTGGCGGGAAAAAGCCACGGCCAGGGGCAGGCCCACATAGCCCAGGCCCACCACGGCCAGGGTGCGCGTCCCGTTTGTGAATTCTTCCAAGCTGTACATCATCTGAGCCCCCATAGACTCCTTTATCCAGTCGATAGACCAGTAGGACGAGCCTGCCGCAAATCAGCCGCATTGCGCGGCGTTTTCCCTGAACCCGTTGAGTTTGCCCTGAAGCTGTCCCTGTTGCGCGTGGCTTTGCAGGCCGGAAAGGATGATCGCGTTGACCTGATTGGCCGCATCGCACAGGGCGCGAGGTTCGATGGAAGAAGCGGGAGTATCGGGATCGGCAAGCTGCTGCGCCAGAGGCGAAAGCGCGAAAACAGCCGTGCCCACGGCATTGACCTTTCCCCGGCACAGGGCGTCGCCTTCGCCCACGCAGAAAACAGTAACAGACCCGGCAGCGCCGTTGAAAATGAACCTGTACTCCCCGCCGGAGCGGAACCAGGTGCCGCTGTACTTCCACTCCCCCTGTGTGCTGTTCAGCCCGCGCCGTTCGTTCAGCGAGAGCAGATTACCTTTGACTTTTTATGAAAGTCAAAGGTGGCATTCAGGCGAAAAATGCGGTTTTCGCCTGAATGTACGCCGCGTTGCGGCGGCTGCCGCTTTCGCGTCAGCAGAGCATTTTCAATCACTTCGCTGCCATCATTTCGCGTCCAGGCTCCAGCCGTTGCGACGAAGGAAGCTACGGATGGAGACAGCAATGAGTTACCACAAAAAACATGCAACGAAACCGCTGTCGCCATCCGTAAGGCTCGCAGACTCGCCAACGGCTGGCGCAAGCAAGCAAAGCTTGCTGACGGCTGCCGCCGGCGCTGGCGCCAGCTAACGCTGTCGCCAGAGCGTTTAGCTGATTTCATTAGCCAACCGCTCTATTTCCACAAATTGCCGTACTTGGCGGCAATGCCGTCGGTGCGCTCCACCAGCTTGTCCACCAAGGCGTCCATATCGTCGCCATTGACCGTGCCCAGCTCGCGGGCCAGCAGATAACCGAGGTAGCCCTTGCCCTGGCTGAACACCCAGCACACGGAATACACCGAGCCCACGCCCGGGCGGCTCGGAAACTCCGGGGCCGTGCTCAGCAAAAGGCGCAGCTTGGGCATGTCTTTCTCGTCATCGTCATTGAGCGTGAAAAGATTGCTCTGATTGAAGCGCTCCTTGAGCCTGGTGCCCAGGCGCGCGCCGATGCTGTCCGAGCCTTCGAGCTGCACGCTGATCACCGTGACCCGATCAACGCCTTTTTCCGGCTTGTCCGGCGTGGGCTTGCCCGCCTGCGGCGTGACGGTCCCGCTGACGGAAGCGGCCTGGGCGACATGGGCCCGCGGCCCGGCCAGCGTCAGCGCGCAGGCCAGAAGCAGGGCGCAAAAAACTGTTTTCATCCTTGTTTCCCCTTGGCAGTGCAGAACAGTTGCAGACCGTTGCGGGCACATCCCCGCGGGGCGTACCCCGTGCTGTTGTCATGATTCTATACAATGTTTAGAAAAAGGGAAAGGGGGCCTGCCGCTCTTGCAGGGCTGACGTATCTTCTGCGGCAGCCCTGGCGGCGATGCGACAGCATCGCCCGAAGCCGCAGGCTTCGTGGGAGCGAAGTGCGGCTCCGCCGCCGAAGCGGCTCTTACCAACCATTGCGATAATATAGCGAAATTATTTAACTTAATATTTAGATACATCTGCCCTGCCGCTCTTGAGCAAGTCGGGCGGACAGGCTACACTTCAGGGCGAAAACTTTCACGCAAGGAGCCGCCATGCAGAGAACCCTGATCATCGACGCCCTGAGCGCCGAAAAAGCGCAGCAAGAAATTATGATCTGCGGCTGGGCGCGCACGCGGCGCGACGCCAAAGGTTTTTCCTTTCTGGAGATCAACGACGGTTCCTGCCTCGCCAATCTGCAATGCATTGTGGATGAGGGCACCGAGGCGCACGCGGCCCTGGGCGAGGCCAATACCGGCGCGGCCCTGACCGTGACCGGCGCGCTGGTGCCCTCGCCCGGCAAAGGCCAGAAATGGGAAGTGCGGGCCAAAAGCATCCGGGTTTTCGGCCTGGCCGACCCGCAAACTTTTCCCTTGCAGAAAAAACGCCATTCCGACGAATTCCTGCGCACCATTGCCCATCTGCGCAGCCGCACCAACAAGTACGGGGCCGCCTTCCGCATCCGTTCCGAGGCCGGTTGGGCCGTGCATGACTTTTTCCGGCAGGAGGGTTTCGCCTGGGTGCATACGCCCGTGCTCACCGGCTCGGATTGCGAGGGCGCGGGCGAGATGTTCCGGGTCACCACCCTTGCGCCCGGCGAAAAAAGCCTGGAAGAGGATTTCTTCAGCCGCCGGTGCAACCTCACCGTGTCCGGGCAACTGGAAGCCGAGGCCCTGGCCCTGGGCCTGGGGCGGGTCTACACGTTCGGGCCCACCTTCCGGGCCGAGAACTCCAATACCCCGCGCCATGCCGCGGAATTCTGGATGATCGAGCCGGAGATGGCCTTCGCGGATCTGACGGATCTCATGGAGCTGGCCGAAAGCCTGACCCGCCATGTCATCGGGCATGTGCTCGAACATTGCCAGGCCGACGTCAGGCTTTTCGACGCTTTTGTGGACAAGGGCCTGCTGGCCCGGCTCCAGGGCCTGCTGGCCAAGCCCTTTGCGCGCATTCCCTATGCCGAGGCTATTCGTATTTTGGAAGACAGCGATCGCGCCTTTGCTTTTCCCGTGACCTTTGGCATGGATCTCCAGACCGAGCATGAGCGCTATCTGGCTGAGGAGCACTTCCAGCGGCCGGTCATTGTCTATGACTATCCCAAGGAAATCAAAGCCTTTTACATGCGCTGCAACGACGACAACGAGACGGTGGCGGCCATGGATATGCTGGTGCCGCGCATTGGGGAGTTGATCGGCGGTTCCCAGCGCGAGGAACGTCTGGACAGGCTTTGCGAACGCATCCGCGAAATGGGCCAGAACCCTGAGGATTACTGGTGGTATCTGGATCTGCGCCGTTTCGGCAGCGCGCCGCACGCGGGCTTCGGCCTGGGCTTCGAGCGCCTGCTCATGCTGCTGACGGGCATCACCAACATCCGCGACGTGATCCCCTTCCCGCGCACGCCCGGGAACCTGGAGTTTTAAACTCAGCCCTCAGTACAATGCCGCGCGCGTCTTCACATTTCAGACAAGGACGGCTATAGTGCGCTCGCGTCCGGCTGTTGTACCGGCGCAGATTTCGCGGTCGCGCCTGCGCGCCAATCGCCCGAGGAGACAAAAAGCATGAGCAAAAAATTGACTGTTGCCGTTGTGGGCGCCACGGGCGCCGTGGGCCGTGAGATGCTCAAAACCCTGGAAGCGCGCAAATTTCCGGCCACCCAGGTGCGCGCCTTTGCCTCGGCCCGCTCGGCCGGCAACAAGGTGCCTTTCGGCGAGCGCGAACTTGTTGTGGAAGAGCTGAAGGAAGATGTCTTTGCCGGCATTGATCTGGCCATTTTCTCGGCCGGGGGGGCCACTTCCACGCAGTTTTCCCCGCACGCGGCCCATGCCGGTTGCGTGGTGGTGGACAATTCCGCGGCCTGGCGCATGGACGAGCGCTGCCCCCTGGTGGTGCCGGAGGTCAACCCCCAGGCCCTGGAGCGGCATCAGGGCATCATTGCCAATCCCAACTGCTCCACCATCCAGATGGTAGTGGCGCTCAAGCCCCTGCACGACGCGGGCACAATCACGCGCGTGGTGGTTTCCACCTATCAGGCCGTGTCCGGCACGGGCCAGAAAGGCATTGAGGAGCTGGAGCGCCAGGTGCGCGACCTGTTCAGCATGCGCGAGCCGGAAAATCGGGTCTATCCCTTCCGCATTGCCTTCAATGTGCTGCCGCACATCGACGTTTTTCTGGACAACGATTACACCAAGGAAGAAATGAAGATGGTCAATGAGACCGTCAAAATCTTCGACGATCCTTCCATCCGGGTCACGGCCACCTGCGCGCGCGTGCCGGTCTTTTACGGCCATGCGGAATCCGTGAACATCCAGACGGAAAAAAAGATCACGGCCAAACAGGCCCGGATTATGCTCTCCCAGGCCCCGGGCGTCATGGTCTACGACAATCCCCGCGAGAAAATGTACCCCATGCCCGCCTATATCGCCGGGGAGGACCCTGTTTTCGTGGGCCGCATCCGCGAGGACGAAAGCATTGAAAACGGCCTGAACATGTGGATCGTGGCCGACAACGTGCGTAAGGGCGCGGCGCTCAATGCCGTGCAGATCGCCGAAGAGCTGCTCAAAAAGGATCTGATCCGCGTGCCGGACAGGGACGTTTTCCTGAGCTAGACTCAGCCCTCATGACCATGCCGTCCGCGAAAAGCTGCATGTTTCGCGGGCGGCGCTGGAGAGGATTTTGCCCCTGAAAATGCTCTCAAAGCTTTTTGCGGCGTGCGGACCAGCCGACATTCCCGCAGGGCCTTGTACAACGCTTCGGGAGAAAATGCCTTATGAACCCCGTGGATGCTCAGACCTATCTGCAGGCCCTGCTGGCTGCCCCCCGGCCCGGATCGGAAAAGTATCTCGCTTTTTACGATCACCGGATCGGGCTGATCGGCACGGACCCGCGCCTTCTGCTTGTCCCGCTGGACGATCATCTCTGCCACCGCGGCGACGGTCTGTTTGAGAGCATCTGCTTCCGGGATCGCACGATCTTCGCGCTGGACGAGCATCTGGCGCGCATGCGCGACGGCGCCAGGGCTCTGACCCTGACCCCGCCCTGTTCATGGGAGGAAATGCGCGCGCGCATCCTGGACGTGGCCCGCGCCTCCGGGCAGGAGCACGGCGATTTGCGCGTTTTTCTGGGCCGGGGTCCGGGCGGCTTCGGCATTTCCCCGGCGCAATGCCCCGAGGCCAGCTTCTATGTGGTGGCCCTGCAAAACGCCCTGCCCTCGGAAGCCTTTTACCAAAAGGGGCTCACGGCCTTTGCCAGCGCCATTCCGCCCAAGCAGGAATACCTGGCCCGGATCAAGAACACCAATTACCTGCCCAATGTCTTCATGGCCGCCGAGGCCTTGCAAAAAGGCATGGACGTGGCCGTGACCTTTGACGAAAATGGCGTCATGGGCGAGGCGGCCATTGCCAATGTGGGCATTATCGACAAGGACGGGCGGCTGCTCTGCCCGGAATTGGGCCGCATCCTGCCGGGGACCACCCTGCTGGCGGCCATGGACGTGGCTGCCGGGCGCATGCCCGTGCTTTCCGGCCCGATCCGCAAGGCCGATATCGAGACGGCCCGCGAAATGCTGCTTTTCACCAGTGCCACACTCTGCGTGGGCATCACCCGTTTTGACGGCAGGCCCGTGGGTCAGGGCGAGCACAAGGGCAGGCCCGGGCCTGCGGCGCTCTGGCTCAAGGATGCGCTGCTGGCCCGTATGCTTGCCGAAGGCGCGCGGTTCTGATGCGCGTTCTGCTGATTTCCCTGCAAGATGAAAAAGAGGCCCGGCAGTCTCCCACGCGGCAGCGGGCGCAGGCTCTGGAACAGGAGCAGACCCTGGCCCTTGCCAAGGCCATGCGTGACGGCGGCCGTCTGGCCCCCCTGCTGGTCTGCCGCAAAAACTCCCGGCTGCGTGAGCGAGCCGACGCCCTGCATCTGCCGGTGCTGGCCGTGGGCGGCGCGTCGGCCTGCAATCCGCTGACCCTGTTGCGTCTCTGGCGCTGGCAGCGCCGGCATAAAAAGCTGCTGGTGCAGACCGTGGGCCCGGAAGCCGTGCCCCTGGGCCGTCGGCTGCGGCGCATGCGCCCCAGCGGCAGCACCCTGCTTTCCCATGCCTTTTTTCTGCGCCCGCCCGCGCCGGAGCACTGTGCGGAACTGCGGGACGCGCAGCACATTCTCTGCGGATCAGGCCATGTGCGCCGCCGCATTCTCAAGGCCTGGGACACGGCGCGGCAGGACGCCCCGGCCCAAAAGCCGGATGCAACCGCACTGCAAGAGCAGGAGGAACATCTGATCATCCTGCCGCCGGGCATCAGCCTGGAGGGTTTCACGCCGTCGCCGGAATGGGGGGAGGGGCATTTCATCTTTGGCATGGGCGAAAGCCTTGCGCCGCGTTCCGGCGTGCTTCAGGTGATCCGGGCCATGGCCGCCCTCTGGCAACGGGACGATCTGCCCCCCTGGGAAGTGCGCATGCTGGGCGGGGGCCCGCGCTTCAACGAAGCGCTGAAAGAAGCTGTGACCCTGGGCGTCGAGTCGCGCCTCTGCCTGCTGCATGAGCAATACGCGCCCGTCGTGCTGCGGAGCTGCCATGTCTGGATCGCGCCCGGGGACTCGCCCGAGGAAAGCCCGGAAACGCTCTGGACCGGTTTTGCCGCCGGTCTGCCCGTGATCGCGAGCCAAAGCGAGCTGCACGCCGAGCGTCTGCGCGGGCAGGAGGATGCCGTGCTGCCGGTGGACGAAAGCGATCCGCAGTCCCTGGCCAAAGCCATGATCGCACTGATGCAGGAAGCGGATCTGCGGCGCGCCCTGGCCGCCCGCGCCGTGGCGCTGCGCGCTGCCGTAAGCCTTGAGAGCATGGCCCACGCGGCCTGTGCCTTGTTTGAAGGCTGGTTTCGCGAGCAGGGCTGGCTGGAGGCCCTGCCGCCGGACGCGGCCGGCACTGATACAACGCAGCCCCCGGCCGCGCACGCAGGCCCGGAACCGGCCCGGCCTGAAACCGAACAGCCCCCATCAGCACCTTCAGGACAGGTATGAAATGCAAAATCTGCAAGGCTGAGGCGGCAGTGGCGCTCAGAAGCCACAATGCCGCCTTCTGCCCGGACTGCTACAAGGACTTTTTCGCCCGCCAGGTGGCGCGGGGCATTGAGGGCCAAAAGCTTTTCAGCCGTGACGAGCGCATTTTGGTGGCCCTTTCCGGGGGCAAGGATTCCCTGGCCCTGATGCTGGAGCTCTCCCGCCAGGGCTATGATGTGACCGGCCTGCATATCGATCTGGCCATTCCCGGCTCGTCGGCCGCGGCGCGCGGCGTGGTGGAGCGCTTTTGCGCCCGCCACGGCCTCAAACTGCTGATCCGGGACATGGCCGCGGAGGGCCTGCCCATCCCCCTGGTCAGGGAGCGCCTGCGCCGCCCGATCTGCTCGGCCTGCGGCAAGATCAAACGCCATTTCTTCAATAAGGTCGCCCTGGACGAAGGCTTTGACGCCCTGGCCACCGGGCACAACCTGGATGATGAGGTGGCCCGCCTGTTCAGCAACACCCTGCGCTGGGATACGGCCTATCTTTCGGATCAGGGGCCGCTGCTGGCCGGCGAGCGCGGCTTTGCCCGCAAGGTCAAGCCGCTCTGGCGGCTCTCGGAATTTGAGACCGCCAATTACGCCTTTTTGATGGGCATTGAGAATCATTACGC
Source organism: Desulfovibrio sp. ZJ200 (assembly GCF_011039095.1). NCBI lineage: Bacteria > Pseudomonadati > Thermodesulfobacteriota > Desulfovibrionia > Desulfovibrionales > Desulfovibrionaceae > Desulfovibrio > Desulfovibrio sp. ZJ200. The sequence continues at coordinate 63,759 of NZ_JAAKEH010000010.1, forward strand.
GCCCTGCCCCTACAGCCCCGGGGCCAGCTTCAGCACGCTCAAGGGCCTGATGCAGCAGCTGGAGGCCGCCATGCCCGGCCGCAAGCTGGATTTTTACCAGGGTTTTCTGGCGCGCGGGCGGCCCGTGTTCGCCCGGCGCGAGGCCGAAGCGGGCGTGGAGCTTGCCCCCTGCCCGCAGTGCGGCTATCCCACCTCGTCCGGGGATCTCTGCGGGGTCTGCCGGATTCGGGCGGCCGTGCAGGACAGGGCTGACGCATAAGCTGCGGCAGCCTTGCCCCCTGCCCTGATCCGGGCTAGGTTCATCTCTATGAACGTCCTGCGCAAAGCTTTGCAACGGGGTCTGACCCCGACCAATGTCATCAGCTATATATGCCTCCAGACCATGCGGCTGTGGGGAGCCTTCTGGGGCACGTTGCGCCTGCGCTGCAAGGCTTTTTGTCTGGGCGTGGCCGTGGGCCCGGGCGTGCGCGCCCACGGGCCCGTGGGCCTGCTGCGCTGGCCGGGCAGCAGCATCCGCATAGGCGCAGGGGCCAGCCTGATTTCCTCCTGGCGGCGGGCCACGGCTGCCACCCTGGCCGCGCCCACGCGCCTGCGCACCTTCGGGCCTCAGGCGGTCATTGAAATCGGCGAGGGCGCGCAATTGAGCGGCGCGTCGATCACCGCCCGCTCGCAGCGCATTGTGCTTGGCCGTCAGGTTTTGCTGGCGCCCAACTGCGTGATCGTGGATTCGGATTTTCACGCCCATTGGCCGCCCGAGGCCCGCGCCACCCAGCCGGGCCTGGAGGCCGATGCCCCGGTGGAGATCGGCGATTACGCCTGGATAGGCATGAACTGCCTGATCCTCAAAGGCGTGCGCATCGGCGAGGGGGCCCTGATCGGCGCGGGCAGCGTGGTGACCCGCGACGTGCCGCCCTTCTGTCTGGCCGCAGGCGCGCCCGCCCGCGTGCTGCGCAGGCTCGGGCCTGAGAGCGTTTTGCTAATGAAATTAGCTAAACGCTCTGGCAGGGCGAAGCCATGCCCGCCGCGTAGGCGCAGGCGAAATTTGCTTGCGCCGTAAGCGCCGGAGCGAGTGTTTCAAAAGCAATATGCCCGAGGATCGCCGGGAGGCGCTCTCTCCGGCGCAACCCTGAAAAGCAGCCCTGCCGCAGGGGCGCGGCAGGCAAAGCCCGGCGTTCACGGCGCAACGCCCCACTGTTTTCAACACGTTGAAGAGCGGATACCTGCGTCATGGCCCATGATCACAAAAGCGGCCCCAGGCGGGAACAAGAGGCGCAATCGTCCGCCGCGGGCCAGCCCCCCTCGCCGGTGGGCGAGTATATCGCCGCCCTGCTGGCCTCCTCCAGGCTGGGCAGGCAGGTCACGCACCATCGTCTTTTGCCCGGGACTGATCCCGAATTCGCCTCAAGCCGCCGCCCCTGGCCCGGCGCGCTGGACCGCCTGCTGCGTGAACGCGGCGTGCGGCTTTACAGCCATCAGGCCCTGGCCACGGATCACATCCGCGCCGGGCGCTCTGTTGTGGTGGCCACGCCCACGGCCAGCGGCAAAAGCCTGATCTACAATCTGCCCGTGCTGGAACGCCATCTGCTCGATCCCGAGGCCCGGGCCCTGTATCTTTTTCCGCTCAAGGCCCTGGCCCAGGATCAGCTGGCCGCCTTTGCGGCCCTGACCGCCTCCTGGCCCGAAGCGGCCCGGCCCGCGGCCGCGCTCTATGACGGCGACACCAGCGATCATTTTCGCCGCAAAATCCGGCGCAATCCGCCCACAGTGCTGATCAGCAACCCGGAAATGCTGCATCTGGGCATTTTGCCGCACCATGAGCAATGGGCCCCCTTTCTGGCGGGCCTCACGCATGTGGTGGTGGACGAGGCGCACATGTACCGGGGGGTCCTGGGCGCGCACATGGCCCATGTGTTCCGGCGGCTGAACCGTCTGGCGGGCCGCTACGGCGCGCAACCGGTCTATGTGCTCTGCACGGCCACCGTGGGCAATCCTGGCGAGCTGGCAGCCGCGCTCACCGGCCTGGACGTTCCGGCCGAAGGCGCCGCGCGCCGCGCTCAGGGGCCTGTTGTTATTGATCAATCCGGCGCTCCGAGGGGGCCCCGCCATTTTGTTTTTCTGAATCCCGAGCAAAGCCCGGCCACGGCGGCCATTGATCTGCTCAAGGCGGCCCTGGCCCGCAATCTGCGCAGCATCGTCTATTGCCGTTCGCGCCGGATGACCGAGCTGGTGAGCCTCTGGGCGGGCAGCCAATCCGGCCCCTGGAAGGAGCGTATCTCCGCGTATCGGGCGGGCTTTCTGCCCGAGGAACGCCGGGCCGTGGAAGCCCGCATGGCCTCGGGCGAGCTTCTGGCTGTGGTCAGCACCAGCGCGCTGGAACTGGGCATCGACATCGGCGGCCTGGATGTCTGCATCCTGGTGGGCTATCCGGGCACGGTCATGGCGACCTTGCAGCGCGGGGGCCGGGTGGGCCGGGCCCGGCAGGAGTCGGCGGTGATCGTGGTGGCCGGGGAGGACGCCCTGGATCAGTATTTCGCCCGCAATCCCGAGGATTTTTTCAGCCGCCCGCCGGAGCGGGCCGTGGTCAACCCGGACAATGAGGTCATTCTGGCCCGGCATCTGGAATGCGCTGCCGCCGAGCTGCCCTTGCGCCTTGACGAGCCCTGGCTGCGCTCCCCGGCGGCGCGCTCGGCGGCCCGGGCGCTCTGCGCGCAAGGCCTGCTTTTGCAGTCCGCGGACGGCACTGCGCTTCTGGCCGCGCGCAAGCGGCCGCAACGTCTGGTGGATTTGCGCGGCACGGGCCGGACCTTTGCCATTGAGGATCAGGAAGGCCGGCTCATCGGCTCTGTGGACGGCTTCCGCGCCTGGCGCGAGACGCACCCGGGCGCGGTCTATCTGCACCGGGGCCGCTCCTACGTCATTGAGGAAATTGATCCCGGCCGGGCCCGGGTGCTGGCAAAAGAGGCCAAGACCTCCTGGTTTACGCGCACCCGCGGCCAAAAGAGCACGGATATTCTGGAAGAAAGCGAGCGCCGCGCCCTGGGCCGGGGGCTGGTCTGCCGGGGGCGGCTGCGGATCACCGAGCGCATCACCGGCTATGAAAAACGCGCCACGTCCGGCAACCGTCTGCTGACCATTGTGCCGCTGGACGCGCCGCCACAGGTTTTTGAAACCGAAGGTCTCTGGTATGTGATCCCGGACGCAATCCGCGCCGGGCTGGAAGAGCGCTTCCTGCATTTCATGGGTTCCATTCATGCGCTGGAGCACGCGGCCATCGGCCTTATGCCGCTGCTGGTCATGGCCGACCGCAATGACTTTGGCGGCATTTCCACGCCCCTGCATCCCCAGGTGGGCCTGCCCTGCGTCTTTATTTATGACGGCCTGCCCGGCGGCGCGGGCCTGACCCGGCAGGGCTTCGCGGCGGCGCGGGAACTGCTGGAAGCCACGCGCAGGGCCATTGCCGCCTGCCCCTGCGAGGACGGCTGCCCCTCCTGCGTGCATTCCCCAAAATGCGGTTCGGGCAACCGCCCCATCAGCAAGGCGGGAGCCCTGGCCCTGCTGGACGAGCTTTTGGCTCCGGGCGCGGAAGGCGAAAGACTGTGCCGCGAGCTGCGCATCAGCCCGGCTCCGGATCGCCTGAGCGAGAGCGCGGCGCAAGCGGCGGCAGCGCAGGCCCCGGCGTTTTCCGCTTCCGGGCCGCGCAACAACTTTTCCGCATTGAAAACACAGGGCGATGCGGCGCAAACGGGCCGCGCCGAAGTTGCCGCGCCTGTTGCGCAGGCCGCGCCCCCCTCGCCCGGGCCCGTGGCAGGCGAGGCCCTTGCCCGGCATCTGCCCGTGCCCCCGCCGCGGCATTTTGTGGTTTTTGACGTGGAGACCCGCCGCTCCGCAGCCGAGGTGGGCGGCTGGAACCGGGCCGGACAAATGGGCGTGAGCGTGGCCGTGCTGTATGACAGCACGGCGGACGATTATTTCTCTTACAGGCAGGAGGAGTTGCCCGCGCTTTTCGAGCGTTTGCGCGCCGCGGATCTGGTGGTGGGCTTTAACAGCCTGCGCTTTGACTATGCGGTGCTCGCGCCCTTTGCCCCGTTTGAGCTGCGCTCCCTGCCCGGTCTGGATCTCTTGCAGAGGGTGCATGAGCGTCTCAACTACAGGGTTTCACTCAATAATCTCGGGCAGGCCACTCTGGGCGAACCCAAGAGCGCGGACGGCCTCCAGGCCCTGCAATGGTGGAAGCAGGGCCGCTGCGAGGAAATCGCGGCCTATTGCCGCAAGGACGTGGATCTGACCCGCCGCCTCTACCTTTTCGGCCTGACTGAAGGCTATGTGCTGTTCAGCAACAAGGCCGGGCAGCGCGTGCGCCTGCCCGTGGACTTCAGGGCGCGGCCATGACGGGCTTTCAAGCGTTCAGCTAGAGCAGATTACCTTTGACTTTTTATGAAAGTCAAAGGTGGCATTCAGGCGAAAAACGCGGTTTTCGCCTGAATGTACGCCGCGTTGCGGCGGCTGCCGCTTTCGCGTCAGCAGAGCATTTTCAAAGTGAAAATGCTCTAATAAAGTTTTTCCAATACAGCCGCCTCGTCCTCCAGGCTGTAACAATGCTCTTGCGCCGGAAAGGTTCCGCTTTTCACCTCCCGCGCATACGCCGCAAAGGCCGCGCGCATGGCCTCGCCCACCGCGCCGAAGCGTTTGACGAATTTGGGGGCAAGCGTATCGCAGAGGCCCAGCATGTCCTGCCAGACCAAAACCTGCCCGTCGCAGTCCGGGCCCGCGCCGATGCCGATGGTCGGGATGGAGATCTCCCGGCTGATGCGGGCGGCCAGGGCCGCGGGCACACATTCCAGCACCAGGGAGAAGGCTCCGGCGTCTTCCAGAGCGCGGGCGTCGTCCAGCAGCTTCTGGGCCGCGACCGCGCTCTTGCCCTGAACCTTGTAGCCGCCCAGAGCGTGCACGGACTGCGGCGTCAGGCCCAGATGCCCCATGACCGGGATGGAAGCCCGGACAAGCGCGCGCACCTGCGGGCAGAAGTGCGCGCCGCCTTCCAGCTTCACGGCCTGGGCCCGGCCTTCCCGGATCAGCCGCCCGGCGTTGCGCAGGGTTTCGGGCACGGAAACCTGATAGCTCATGAACGGCATGTCGCAGACCACCAGAGCCGAGCTCGCGCCCCGGGCAACGGCCGCGCAGTGGTGGATCATGTCTTCCAGAGTGACGGAAAGGGTATCCGGATGGCCCAGCATGACCATGCCCAGAGAATCGCCCACCAGCAGGGCGTTGATGCCTTCCTGATCCATAAGCCGCGCCGTGCTGTAATCATAGGCCGTGAGCATGGTCAGTTTTTCCCGCCCCTTGGCCTGCCGGAAAGTGATCACTGTATTTTTCATGCTGTTCCTCGTTTGGCTTCAAAGATTGTGGCCCGCCCTGCGCTGCGGATCAGGCCGGGGCCGCCCGGTGAAAGCGGCGCTGCCCCGTCAGGAAACGTCCCGGACCTCGCCATCCAGCGCCAGGGCCATCAAAAGATGCGTGAGCTTGGCGGCCGTGAAGTCCGCATGGTGCAGCCCGGGGATGGGCGCCAGTTCCACCACGTCCAGGCCGGCGATCTGCCGCCCTTGCGCGCACTTTTCCAGCACAAACTGAGCCTCGCGCCAGGAAAGGCCGCCCGGCGACGGCGTGCCTGTGGCGGGCATCAGCGACGAATCCAGACCGTCCACGTCAAAGCTGACATAGATGCGGCGCGGAAAGTCCTCAGGCAGCGGCTTTTCAGGCAGGCCCACGCGGGCCAGAAAGTGCGCGTCGTAATGGGTGACGCCGAAGCGGCGGCGGATTTGGGCCTCCTCCCGGCTCATGTCGCGCACCGCGAACTGGACCAGAGGCAGGCCCAGATCCGCCACGGCCCGATACATGACGCTGGCGTGAGAATAGGGATCGCCCTCATAGTGGGGCCGCAAGTCTGCGTGCGCGTCAAACTGCACCACGCCCAGCGGCTCGCCCCTGGCTTTGGCGTCCGCGGCCAGGGCACGCAGCGCGCCCAGGCTGGCCGTATGCTCGCCGCCCAGCAGCACGGGCACGGCCCCGCAGTGCAGGGCATGCCGCGCCACGGCCTCAATGCGCTCCAGTACGGCCTCCACCGGCCCGGAGCAGTCCACGGGCGGGGCGGTATAAAAACCTGACTCGCCCGGCGCGCGGCCGCTCTCCCAGGCTTCCAGCTGCTGCGAGGCCGCCAGCAGGGCCGCCGGGCCGCGGGCCGCGCCGCCGCCATACGAAACGCTGCGCTCCAGAGGCGCGGGGATAATGTGAAAAGCCGCCGCTTCCGGTGAGACCGGGGCATATTCCGAAGCCAGAAAATCCTGACAGGACATAGCAGTGATCCTGGAGTATTTTGCTTTTAAAACGCTCTGCGCGGCCGGACAATCCGGAGAAAAAAACGGCCCGCTTGGGGAGGCAGGCCGTTTTTGTTTGGAGGAGGCTGTCAGCAAAAGAAAGGAAGGTGCTTTTTCTTCTGCAATGGCCGTGCCAAATTAGAAATTTGCGAGAATTTTTTTAATATCCTTAGATTATTCATGTATTTTTTTCATCATGATTCGCGTCCGGTTAAAAAAATTTAACGCTTTTCTCTCTCCCGGCCTTATCAGGAATACTTTGTACAAAAAATTATCTTGCCCGCGCCACGGCAGACCCAAGGCGGCAGACCCAAGGCGGCAAGCCGCGCAGGGCAGGCCACGCGGCAGATCTTCGCCGGCACGGGCGCAAGCGCAGCGCGGAAGCTCTGCGCTTGCGGCCTCACTGCGCTGTAGCGCCCGTCTGCGCGCTGGTGGCGTTGCGCCCCGCCAGAGAAAGGCGCCCGGCCAGCTCGCGCGCGCCCGGCGTCTCGCGCCACTGGGCAAAGAGCCTGCGCCAGGCTCCGAATTCCAGAAAACCCTGATCCAACTGGTTCTCATGCATCTGCACCCAGGTATTGAAAAGCTGCATCTGGATCTGAAAGGTCGCGCTCTCGAAAATGCCCGCGGCCGCGTCCCTGGGCATGGCCGCGCCGTCCAGATGTTCCAGCACAAAGGTGCAGACGGCCCGGCGGGAGGTTTCAAAATCCACTTCCCTGCCGTTCATGCTCTCGGCCAGGGGCAGCAAATGGGGGTAGAGCTCCCTGATCCGCTCCATGCCCTTCTCGGGCACGCTCAGCAGAAGCGGCTTTTCGCCGTTGGCGTCCGCCGGGGCATCGGACTTTTCAGTGATGAAATAAAAGCGCAGCCAGTTTTCAAACATCACCGCTTCCAGAATTTGCAGCACGGACTTTTGAAACTGTTCCTGTTGCTCCGGCATGGGGACTCCTTTTGTGCAAGACTGCTGGGGAATGTCGCGCAAAAAAGCCGTGCGCTTTCGCGCAGCCATATAGCGCGCGCGGTGGCCAGCGCCTCTTATAGCGCTTGCGGCCTTGATTGTCACACTTCTTTCTTCGGCGCGCCCCGGAATCCAAAGCAAACTTCGGCGCAGACGGCGGGCAAAAAGACAGATCGCTCGCAGGCGCTAACGCCGCCGCACGATCAGCCAGCCCGCATTTTCCCAAAGCACGTCGCCGTAGCGTTCAAGCTCCTGCCTGTCCTGCCGGCGTCCGCTGAACAGCCAGGGCGCGCCCGAAGCCAGCCAGGCCTGCACATAGCCTGTGGGGCCGCTCTCTTTCATGGCCGTATAGCGCAGCCAGTCGCGGCAGCCCTGCACATCCTTGTTGTAAAAAAAGACATAGCCGTCCTTGAACGTATGCACCAGCCCGCGCAGGGCCAGGTAGCGCACGGCCATATCCTCGCCGTCGCTGAACACCGCCTGCCCGGCCGGGACAAGCCGTTGCAGGGCTTCAAGGGCCTCGCGGTACACAGCGGCCCGGCGCATCTCCTCGCGCGCTCTTTCCTGCAGCGGCAGGGACAGAACGGGGATCTGCCGGGTCAGGGCATACATTGCGGCACTATGCTGCCGATCCCGGCTCAGGCTGAAGGTCGCCAGCAGCGCTGCGGCAAGCAACAACCCTTTGACGGGCCCGTTGACGCGGGGCCAGAAGCAGGCCAGGCCGGAAATGATCATCAGCCAGGAAAGCGGAGCCAAAAAGCGCACGCCGCGCACAAGCTCATGCCCCAGGGGCAGACGCCCGAAATGCGGCGCAAGCAGCGATTCCGCCCGGGAAAAAAGCGCCACCAGCGCCAGCGCCAGCAGAAAGGCCGGGTACATGCCGGCCAGCCTGCGGGTCATGGCTCCGCCCCGGCGCAGGGTGATCAGCCAGCCTGCCAGACCGCCACAGAAAAGCAGCAGCGTCGGATTGCCCACCTGCGCCAGGCCGGCAAGCTGCGACCAGAACTGCCCGTAATCCTTCCGCCAGCGCAGGGCGAAAAGCTCCTGAAAGACATTGAGCTCAGCCGCGCTGAAGGCCTGCTTCTGGGACAGAGAGGGCCAAAGAAAGGCCAGCACCGGGATAAAATAGGCCGCCAGGCAGAGAGCGAGATTGCCCAGATGCCCGGCCGTGCTCAGGCCCGGCGGCCTGCGCAGGGCAAAGGCCATGAAGAACATGGCGCCCGTGGCCAGGGCGCTGATGCCGTGCACCCATATACACAGACCCGTGGCCAGCATGGCCAGAGGCCGCAAGCAGGGCCTTGTCAGGGCCGCAAGCGCCGCCAGCAGCAAAAAGGGCCATACGGCGGCAAAAAAGACGCGGGGCACCGGATCGGAATGGGCAATGCCCCAGAATGTGCCCCAGCCTATCCAAACGAACACGCCCGAGACCAGCGCCAGCATGGCGGCCAGGATCGGGCTTGTGAACAGTCGGCGGCCCAGCAGGTAAAAGCCCGCGTAGAAAACAAAGATGCACGCTGCGCCGGCGCGGAACAAACCCAGGGCATAATCGTCCCCCGGGGCAAGCCGGGTGGCGGCAAAGCGTTCCAGATTCCAGATGCTGTTGGCCGGCGTCGCCTCGCGCAGCACGGGATCTTGGGCAAAGAGCTCGGGATGCGCTTCTCCGGCCATGCCCTGAGCATAGGTGGCCAGATCGCTGTCCAGAAAAGCGCCCCCGGCGGACAGGGGCACAATGCCCCGCAAAACAGCCCCGGCATAGAGGGCAGCAAGCAGCAGAAACAGAAGATCCGCCAGGCGGCGCAAGCGCGCCGCTCTTTTATGCGCTGCCGGGGAAGGGGGCGAGTCAATCATATCGGGATCACCAGTCATGCCGCAATGGCGGGCGGCGGCAGTGTAGCCCACGCGCCTGCAAAAGCAAAGCCGGGGCATTTTTCGCCGCGCTGCGGAACAACCGCATTTTCCGTCCCCAGCCGCGCCCGCTGCGGAGTCATGGGCCAACCCAAAAAGAATCCTGCTTTGAAATCAGCTAGAGCAGATTACCTTTGACTTTTTATGAAAGTCAAAGGTGGCATTCAGGCGAAAAACGCGGTTTTCGCCTGAATGTACGCCGCGTTGCGGCGGCTGCCGCTTTCGCGTCAGCAGAGCATTTTCAAAGTGAAAATGCTCTCAACGCTCTACTGTCGCCACCCGAACGGCGGCAAGGGCTGCCGCTCGCGCGGGCGGGCAATTTCTTCCAGCAGCAGGCACATCTTTTTCCACAAGTTTCTGTTTTCAGCGCACAGATCCCGCCGTTCATCCTCAAGGGCTGTCAGGCGTTTTTTCAGCTCCGCGCACTGCGGGCAGGCGCACTCCCGGCTCTCGTCCGGCGCGGGGGCCGCGATCTGTTCCGCCTGATCCGCAGGGGCCGGGCGCGGGGCGGGCTTGCGCGCCGCTTCGCGGGTGGCGGATTCCGCGCCGGTCAGCAGCCAGTCCAGCGAAGCGCCGGTGAGGGCGCAGATTTTAAGAATAACGTCGGATTTGGGCAGATTTTCGCCCCGCTCATAGAAGCCCAGCGCGCCCTTGCTGATCTTGAGCCTGGCGGCGAATTTTTCCTGTGATTCCTTGCCGCGAGCCATTTTGATGCGTGAGCCGAGCGTGGTCATGGTCATAGTGTCTGCCTGCGTAAAAAGGGCGAGTGCTAACGCTATGCGCTTCAGGCTTGCGGGCTGTCCGCGCCGAAGCGGGCGGCATGTTCCCTGAGCGTGCGATCCAGGGCCAGCAGCAGGCGTTGGGCTGAGGCCGGGCTCATGACAATGCGCCGGTCCAGATCCACGGCCAGGCCGTTTTCCGCGTTGCCGTCCGGGCCGTTCAGGCTTTCGGGCAGGCTCAGGCCGCAACAGAGGATGACTTCCTCGGCGGTGCAGCGGGTCTGAAAAACATTGGCGTAGGACGTGACAAGCTGCGCGTTGTTCAGGGCCACGCGGATCTGTTGGCTTGCCGCCGCGTCGGCGGTGGCGTTTTGCTTTTTCTCTTTGCTCATGGCTACCTCTTTTTCCTGTCCGGAGCGCGGGGCGCGGCCGGGGTTTTGCCCGTGGGGGCGGCTTTCTGCTCCGCGGCTTTCTGCTCCGCATTGGGCGGCAGTTTGACCGAGACCACGGGCAGCGCCGGGAAGGCGGGCTTGCGGGCGTCCATGCCCGTGAGCACGCTTGAGGTGATGTCCAGCGTGTCGTCGGCGTCCAGGGCGTTTTGCCGGGCCAGAACCAGCGCGGCCTTGTGGGCCTGCCGCCAGGCCTTGACCTCTTCCAGCAAAAGCTTGTTGATCACGTTTTGCACGGCGGCCTCCTCGGCGGCCATCTGGCGGCTGAGGGCCAGCGCGCCGTCGCGCAAGACGGCCTCGCGTTCTTTGGCCGGGGCTTTGGCCCAGGCTTTTTGCAGATCGGCAAAGCCCTGTTCCAGACGCTGGCGGGCCTGGGCCAGATGGGCGCGGCCGGCCTCGGCGGCGCTGGAGCGGGTCATGATCCGCTCCAGATCCACGGTGGCGATCTGCGGGGCCGCGGCCGCGGCGGAGGCGGGCTTGTCGCCCTCCAGGCAGCCGCTCAAAAGGCAGGCGGCAAGCAGGACCGCAAGGGCAAGGGGGAATGTACTACGGCACATGGGGCTGATTTCCTGTTGTTATGCGTGTCAGGGAGAGCGTTTTGCCTGCTGATGCAAGGAGCCAAACGCCCGCTCCCGCAAGAACGGCGCGGCGGTCATATTCCGCCGCGCCGATGCCGGCTCCCAGGAAGGAAGAAGGACGCCGGCTTCAGAAAGGCCGCCCGCCGGGGGAAGCGATGACCGGCGGACGACCGCCGGACCCGGGAAGCCCATGCCTCCCGGATGTCCGGGCGGGCGGCTCCGCAAGGAGAGGAGCCGCCCGGCTGAGGCAGACGGGATCACATTTTCCGGCCCGGGGGGGTCGGGTCATGGGCTGCACGCGTTCTTG
>NZ_JAAKEH010000011.1:0-70922 GCF_011039095.1 Desulfovibrio sp. ZJ200
CGCCGGAGCGAGCGTTTCAAAAGCAATATGCTCTAGAGCATTTTCACTTTGAAAATGCTCTGCTGACGCGAAAGCGGCAGCCGCCGCAACGCGGCGTACATTCAGGCGAAAACCGCGTTTTTCGCCTGAATGCCACCTTTGACTTTCATAAAAAGTCAAAGGTAATCTGCTCTAGATGTTCAGCGCCGCCGCATGGTTGACAGGGCCGCACCCCTTGCCCGGGCTATAGCTTTTGCGCAAAGCCAGGTTGAGAAATTCCTGAGCTTTGGTCACGGCCGTAAGCAGCGGCAGGCCCTTGCCCAGACCTGTGGCGATGGCCGCCGAGAGCGTGCAGCCGGTGCCGTGGTTGTTGGCGGTTTCCACCTTTGCCTGCGGCAAGGCCCTGGGTTTCTCGCCGGGTACGCACAGGCAGTCAACGACCATCACAGCGTTGTCCATATGCCCGCCTTTGATCAAGACCGCCCTGGCCCCCATCCCGAGCAGTTTTTCACCGGCCGTAAAGGCGTCCTCCACATTCTTGATGTTCAAGCCGGTGAGCATTTCGGCTTCGGGCCGGTTGGGCGTAAGCAGTTCGCAGCCGGGCAGGATTTCTTCCCTGAGCGCGGTCACGGCATCCTCTTGCAGCAGCTGGCTGCCGCTCTGGCTTACGGATACCGGGTCCACCACCAGGGGGAAGCCGCGCCGGCGCAGGATAGGGCTCAGGGCCCGGATGATCGGTGCGGAAAAGAGCATGCCGGTTTTGGCCGCGGCCACGGGAAAGCCCTCCAGCACAGTGCGCAGCTCCAGAGCCACAAAGTCCGGTTCCGGGGCTTGTATGCCCGTGACGCCAAGACCGTTCTGGGCCGTGAGCGCGGTAATCACGCTCATGCCGTAGCCGCCCAGGGCCATGATGGTTTTCAGATCGGCCTGGATGCCCGCGCCGCCGCCGGAGTCGGACCCGGCGATAGTCAGAATGTTGGGGGGAGTCGGCATATATGCGTTCCTTATGGGTACATTTAGAGCATTTTTTGATTGGAAATATTCATTTTCAATCACGTAGAGCAGATTACCTTTGACTTTTTATGAAAGTCAAAGGTGGCATTCAGGCGAAAAACGCGGTTTTCGCCTGAATGTACGCCGCATTGCGACGGCTGCCGCTTTCGCGTCAGCAGAGCATTTTCAAAGAGAAAATGCTCTAACGCTGTCGCCAGAGCGTTTAGCTGATTTCATGAGCAAAACGCTCTAAGCGCATCTTCCGTGGAGAGCAAGAGCGAAGGGGCAGGACGTTTGTCGTCCTGCCCCGGAATGCTTTGCGGCTGGGCGTTCTGCCGCCAGCTAGAGCATTTTGCTTTTGAAATTATTCAATTTCAAAAGCGGCGCTGCCATCATTTCCCCGCAAGCGGGACAAGCCCCCGCAAGCGGGACAAGCCCCCGCAAGCGGGACAAGCCCCCGCAAGCGGGACAAGCGCCTGAAAAGCGTGGTTTTCAGGCTCATTCGGCGCGGGCGTCCGCTCCCGCGACCGCCAGAGCGGTTGCCGTTTTCAACAGCAAACCGCTCTGGCGCCGCGGCGTCGTTGCGCAGCTCGCGGCGGCTCAGGCGTTTTGCGGCGCGCCCGTCACGCTCTTGCGGCCGAGCAGCATAAAAGCCACAAAAGCCGCAATGGCCGCAATGACGCCGATGGTATTGGAAAGTTCGATGCCCATGCCGAAGCCCATGGTGCGCTCAAAGCAGATGTAGGAAACGCAGACAGCGGTCATGAACACGGCGGGCAAGGAGCAGATCCAATGGAAGCGCCCCTTGCGATACAAATAGGCCGCCGCGGCCCAGAGCATGATCGTGGCGAGAGACTGGTTGGCCCAGCCGAAGTAGCGCCAGATGATGTCAAAGTTCACCTGGGAAAGAATGATGCCGATCAGAAACATGGGCACGGCGATCAAAAGGCGCGGCGACACGGCCTTCTGGGAATAATTGAAGGTTTCGGCAATGGTCAGGCGCGCGGCGCGGAAGGCCGTGTCGCCGGAGGTGATCGGCAGCGCCACCACGCCCAGGATGGCCAGCACGCCGCCCACGGCGCCCATCAGGGCAAAGGAGGACTCGGTGACCACGTTGCCCGGGCCGCCGTTGGCCAGAGCGGCCTGCAGGGCCTCGGGGCCGTGATAGAAGCTCATGCCCACTGTGGCCCAGACCAGGCCGATGAAGCCCTCGGCCACCATGCTGCCGTAAAACACGGACTTGCCCAGCTTTTCATTGGCCATGCAGCGGGCCATGAGCGGGGACTGGGTGGCGTGGAAGCCGGAGAGCGCGCCACAGGCAATGGTAATGAAGACCATGGGGAAGATGGGCAGCCCCTTGGGATTCTGGTTGGCCCATTCGATGGAGTTGTAGAATTCCGTGCCGCTGGTGAACATCATCACTGTGATGCCCACGGCCATGAAAATCAGGATCGCGCCGAAAACAGGGTAGAAGCGGCCGATAATCTTGTCGATGGGCATGATCGTGGCCAGAAAGTAATAGGCAAAGATCACGCAGACCCAGAAGGTCAGGTTCATCCAGCCGGGCGTGAGCTTGGCCAGCAGCGAGGCCGGAGCGGCCACAAAGACCACGCCCACCAGCACCAGAAGCACCACGGCGAAGACCCGCATAATCTGCTTGGCGGCATTGCCCAGGTTATAGCCCACGATGGTCGGCACATTGGCCCCGTTGTACCGAATGGAAAGCATGCCGGACATGTAGTCATGCACGGCCCCGGCAAAAATGGTGCCGATCACAATCCAGAGCAGGGCCGAAGGGCCGTACAACGCGCCCAGGATCGGGCCGAACACCGGGCCCACACCCGCGATGTTCAGCAGTTGGACCAGCCAGACTTTCCAGACGGGCATTTCCACATAATCCACGCCGTCGGCATGGGTTTGGGCCGGAGTGGGTCTGCCCGGCTGCACGCCGAAAACTTTTTCCACAATGCTGCCGTAAATCCAGTAGCCGAGAAACAAGGCCGCCACAGCCAGGAGAAAGTAGACATAATTTGGCATAGCTTTTCTCTGCGCGTGATGGTTGAGATTGTCAAAACGAGTGCCCACGCCGGGCAATCCTTTTTCATGCAAGAGTGCTTCTCAATTACCCGGATGTCACTTCGTCGTCAATATCCGGCTCTCTGCAGCGCGCTCTGGCCATCGCCATGCAGCATCGTTGACAGCAATGTGCTTTCGCGCCGTTGCAATGCCGCCGCGTTGCGGCGGATTGCTTGAGAAAGTCTCTGGAAAAAGTCTTCACACGCAAAAAAAGGGATGGTATAAACAGAAAAGCAGAGTCGATGTGCTGTGGCCAAGAGCCGTTCGCCTTTTACCACGCTCTGTCGTCATGGCGCAGTCGTGCGCCGCGGCCCGGCCTTTGCCGGGCCCCTGCGGCGTGAGCGCTTTGACTGCCCCGACTTCGCACTGTCCGACCGAGAAGTTTGCCCGGTTGCCCTGTTCTATCGCTCAGGATGACGCTGTCTGCTGCAACTCCCCTGGTTGCGGTCTGCTTGCGGCTGCATCCCCTTCATGAGGAGATCCGGATGAAGTTGGAAAAAAAAGCGCCCCAGGTTCCCGACATCATGAACCTTCCCAAGCCCCGACCCGGCAGGGGCGGCGGTCGTAAACTCCTTGTGCTGGCCCTGCTGGCGGTTCTGGCGGTGGGCGGCGCCGCATTCTGGCTCACCCGCGACAAGGCAACCCGCGAGCAGTGGCGGGACCAGGCTGCCGCTGCCATTGACAACGCCACCAGCGGCACGCCTCTGGCCGGGGTCAGCGATCTGCTGCGCGACGCGCCGCCGCCTTTGCCGCCGTCTGTGACCAGTCCGGGCACCGCGCCCGGCACCTTTGCCGGTCAGAACGTGCAGGGCACAGTGGGCTCTCCGGTGGATACTTCCCTGCCGCCGGGGCAGGCAGGCCTTGCGGGCAACGCTTCCGGCGGTCTTCCGGGTCTGGATTCGGCGCAACCTGCGCTTCCCAGGGTCACGGAGGACAGCAGGGTCCGACCCGGCTTTGTGGAGGATCTGGCAGCGTATCTGGTCTCGCGCTACAGGCCGGGAGCGGGCGGCGGCTCGCTCGCGGCAAGCGTGCAAAGCGTCAACCAGCGTTACGGCACGAAAATGACCGGCCTGGCCGGGGGCGGCCGCGAGGCGATCCTGCGGTATGCCTTTCATCCCACCATGCTTCAGAACCTGTACGCGCTCTATGTCGAACGTTTCATGGCAGCCTTGGGCCGCGAGGCTTTTGCCAGAGGCTTGACGCCGGAACAGACCCGGCAGATGTTCATGCTCCTCGCGGGCCGTTTCGTGATGGTGGCCGGGGGCCTGGAAGGCGTGGCCGCGGTGCCGGATCTGAACAGGCGGCTCAAGGGGCTGGAACAGCTTGCGCAAGCCGCGGTGGATATCAGCTCGCAAATGACCGTGGCTGTTTTCGATCTGGATCAGTTGCGCGAGGACAAGGCCCCGGCGTCCCGGATCTCCGCGGCTCAACTGCGGGTAGACGGCTTGAGCGCTCGCTACCGCCGCGCCCTGGAAGAGAGAGCAACCGCGCAGCGGGCCCTGGTGGCAGCCATCCGCAAAGGTGGCGGCCACGCCCTGGATGAGGATTCGCTCCTCTTTCTGGCCCACTGGGTTGAGCGGCGTTTGCGCCATGACCCCCAGGCCCTGGCGTCCGTGCAAAGCGCCGCGGGCATTCTGCGGGATTTGGCCCGGCGTTGCGCCCAGGCCGGAGCAGGCGCTGCCGCGCGACCGGCATCTGCCGGCACGTTGCCTGCGGGCCGGCCCGCTGCCGCTCCTCCCGCGCCTGTGCCCGGTGGCGCTGCCGCGCCGCAGAGCGGGGCGCGGCTCCCGGCTGCGCAGCCAAACACGCCGGCGGCCCAGCCTGCCGTGCCCGCTCCTGTCCAGGTAGGCGGCCAGGGCCAGTGAGCCGGTCTGCTTTGCTCTTTGTGGGCGGCACGCGCAGCGGCAAAAGCGGGCTGGCCCAGCGCTGGGCTGAGGCCCGGGCGTGCCGTCGCCTTTTTCTGGCCACCTGTCGCGCGCAGGATGCCGAGATGGCCGAGCGCGTGGCCCGGCATCAGGCGCAACGGGGCGCAGGCTGGCAGTGCCTGGAGGAGCCCCTGGACCCGCTGGCCGCAGTGAGGGATTTTTTGGAGCAGCGCGCCGCTGCGTCCGAGCCGCTGCCCGGCGTGCTGCTGCTGGATTGCGTGAGCATCTGGCTTGCCAATCTGCTGGCCGCCGACTTCGCGCCGGATGCGGCGCTGGAAAGGGTGGCGGCCCTGGCCGCCTGGCTTGAAACGCCGGGGCTGCCCACGGCTGTGGTCAGTGCCGAAACGGGTTTGGGTATTGTGCCCGGCACTGCTTTGGGCCGTTTGTACCGGGATGTGTTGGGCAGTGCCAATCAGATGCTGGCCAGGGCCTGCCCCCGTGTGATTTTTGTGAGCTGCGGTCTGCCCCTGGCTCTCAAGGGGACGTTGCCGGAGGAGATATGCTGATACGCGCGCACGCATCTTTCTGCCGCCCTGTGAGGGCGGTTTTCCGCTTCATCTGCTGCCTGGCCTGGCTTATGCCCTGCCTTGCGGCCTCGCCCGCATCCGCTGCATCCGCAGCATCCGCCGACTTGGGCGCGGAGCAGGCGCGCTTCTGCATCGCGCAGGCAGGCAAGGCCGTGGACGCGGCTGACGTGGCGGCCTTTGAGCGCCTTGTGGATCTCGACGCCATTCTGGACGATGCCCTGGATCTTTTTTTACGGGAGGCGCAAAAACCGGAAGTGGCCGGGCAATTGCCGCCGCTGCTGGCAATGCTCTTTTCCCAGGCAGCGGGCCAGGACAGCGGGGGCGTCACTGTGCGCAGCCTGCTCTTCAGTGAGATCAGGGCCTTTGTGATCAACGGCGTGGCTTCCGGCGCTTTTGCCGGGCGCACGCCCACGGGGCAGGCTGCCCAGGGCCTTCTGGCCCCGCTTTTTGCCGATGCCTCCACCGGACGCAAGGAAATCCGCGAGATCGGCCAGGCCCGTCGCGACGGTCAGGGCTGGCTCGTGCCTTTTACGGTGCACGACGCAGGCAACGGCGAGACGTATGCCGTGCTGGGGCGCGTCAGCCCGGTGGATGACGGCTGCCGTCTGACGGCCGTGGAAAATCTGGAGGAACTTCTGGACCGTGTGGCTGCGGAAAGCCGGAATGTGGTTCCGTAAGCCTTTTCGAGCTGATGTGCTGCGGGAGTATAACGGCGAGCGGGTTCTGCCCATCTGGCCGAAGGCGGGCGGCAGTGATCTCCTCTGCGTCAGAGCGCGTCGCGCCGCGCTCGCCGGCTCATGCGCATCCTGTCGATCAGCATGCAACAGCCGCTGAGCGTAATAGTGACGGCCGCCGCGGTGAAAACCCCCCGGTAGCCGCAGCCGCTCTGGATCACCAGCCCGCCCAGCAGGGGGCCGAGCATGCCGCTGGCGTCAAAGGTGGACATCATCACATTGGAGTTGATCGAACGGGTGGGCGGCGTGGAGCGGTCATACACGGCGGCGGCCAGCAGAGGGTAGAGCAGGCCCAGGCCCAGGCCGTACACGCAGGTGATGGGAAGAAAGGCCCAGAGCGGCCCCCAGGCCAGAACGAGCATGCAGCAGGCCAGCACGCCGCTGCAAAGGGTGATCACCCGGTAGCGGGGCAAGGTGTCCAGCCGGTTGCTGCCGAACAGCCGGACCAGAATGATGGTGATCGTGTAGGTGGAGAAAAACCAGGCCGGATGCGCCCCGGTGACGGAGGTCAGACCTTTCATGAAGAAAATGGCCAGCACAGTCATGATGCTGAAGGTCAGACAGGCCGCATAGACGAAAAAGAGGCCGGAGTGACTCACGGCCTGCCAGAGAGCCCGCCCGGAAATGCTGTTTTCGCCTGCCGGAGGCATTTCCGGCCTTCTCAGGCGCGGGGCCAGAGGGATCAGCATGGCCAGAGTGGGCAGCCCCAGGATGGCCGTCAGGGCAAAGAGCTGCGGCTCGCCGCCGAGCAGCGGCAGAATGCGCTCGGACAGAGCCGGGATGATCGAATAGGGCAGCAGCATGGTCAGGGAAAAGAGGGCAAAGCCCCTGGCGCTCTGGCCTTTGGGGATGCAGCTCACCAGCACGGCCACCACGCAACTGGAAAACACGGCCAGGGCAATGCCCTGAATAATGCGCAGCAGCCAGATGATGCCCACAATGTGCTCGCCCCGGACATAGGGGTAAGCCAGCATGACGCAGCTTGAGACAAGGATCGAGAGCAGCAGGGCAAGCAATGTGCCGCGCCTGAGCAAAAAAAAGCTGGCCAGAGGGCGGAAGAGCAAAACCATGGCGAACAGGGAGGAGAGCAGTACCCCGCGCCAGTTGGGGCTGATGCCGAGGCCTTCCAGCCATTGCTCGAAAGAGTAGAACACGGCGATGTAACTGTTGGAGCACATGGCCATGCAGAAGAGCAGGATAAAGTCCCGGCTCAAAAGCTTCTGCGGCGGTTCAAGGGGCTTGTCCCAACGTTTGGCCCGGCTTTGCAAGTCGGCAAGGCACGGCATGAAGGCCTCAATTCTCCGGAAGAGGTGTATGTTGACGGCGTTCGGGCGAGCGCCGGGCGATACGCGGCGCGGTTGCGGCTCAGGAAGAGCGGCATCGTATCATTCCAGTCTACGGGTATCGGGAGCAGGGCGCAAGAGTAATTTCGCAGCCGCACAGGGCTGACGCGCGCGGCGGGCATGGCTTCGCCCTGCCAGAGCGTTTAGCTAATTTCATGAGCAAAACGCTCTAGAGCAGATTACCTTTGACTTTTTATGAAAGTCAAAGGTGGCATTCAGGCGAAAAACGCGGTTTTCGCCTGAATGTACGCCGCGTTGCGGCGGCTGCCGCTTTCGCGTCAGCAGAGCATTTTCAAAGAGAAAATGCTCTAATGGTATTCGCCGTTGAGAAATTTGGCGGCATAGGCCTGGACAGCCTCGTCGTCCACCATGAGCATATCCATCTGGCGGGTCATGATTAAAAGCCGCCCCAGTTGATCCAGGCGCGAGAGCAGTTCAAGCTTGGGGTATTTCTGGTAGCGCGCCCGTATTCTGTCGCCGTTGACCACGACGGTAAAGCCGAGTTCCGTGAGGATCAGGCCGATGCAGCGCACGCGCCGGGCTCGCCGCACCTCTCCAGCCGCGCCGCCCGCAAATTCAAAACGGATATAGTTTTTGCTGAGCGTGTCGCCGCACCAGGTGTCCAGAATGGCGTAATGATAGCCCACACGCGAGGAAAAGTTGAGGTAGCGATCGGAAACAATGGCGTAGCTGCGTTCGCCGAAGCGCGCGCCGTTCTGCTGATTGCCGCCGATCATGCTCTGGCCCATCACGGAGAGAAAGCCGCGCATGTTCACAGGGCGGGGGCCGTTGGCCCGCACCGCCGGGTGGAGCATGCCGTCCAGAAGCTGCCGGAAAGGCACGCTGGTCACATCCTCCGGCCTGACCAGCGCAGCTTCCGGCTTTTTCAGGCCGCCGCCCAGATCAATCACATACAGATCCAGCGGCACGGCGCATTGCAGGCGGCTGGCCACGCCCGCGCTGTTCTCCGAGACGCTGTCCGAGAGCAGAAACATCTCCGTATAGCTTAATTCGTGCGCGTAACGCATGACATCGTGGAGCGAGGTGCAGTTGCCTGGCGTGAAAAGTTCCGATTGCGGGTCCACCAGGTGCAAGGGCAGAATATGCGGCGCTATCCGCCGCAACAGAACCAGGGCGGGCGTATCGGCCCTGGGCAGCTTGCGGCTCAGGCTCAGAGTCAGCAATTCCGGCACTTCGCCCTTGAAAACGCGTCCTGAAAGGGCGTCCACCGTGACGACCTGCCCCGGCGTGAGCAGGCTGAGCGCGCCCGGCAGATTCATCAGCGTGGGCACGCCGAACTCGCGGCAGATGGAGGCCATATGCCCGGTCAGGCTGCCTGTTTCGGCAATGACCGCCGCGGCTCGCGGCATGGCCGGCATGGCGTTGGGCGAGGAGTGGGCCAAAAGCATGACCGCGCCCTCCGGAAAGTGGGTAAGATCCTCTTCGGGGCGGGCCAGGACCACGGGGCCGCAGCCCACGCCCTTGGCCGCCACATCCGCCCCGCGCAGCAAGGGCCGCATATGCCCCAGCGCAGGCGCGGCGATTTCGGCGCCGCAGTCCAGGCACATGGGCCGGGTTTGGAGCAGGATGATCCGATCTTCCTCATCCACTGCCCATTCCAGATCCTGCGGATACTGATAATGGCGCTCCAGGGTCAGGGCCAGGGCCGCCAACTGTTCCACCTGGGCATGGCTGAGGCAGGGCACGTCGCGCAGAGCCTCGGGCACGTCCACTACCTCGCTTTCAACCTTGCCCTCCTTGCGCACAAGGAGCAGCCGCGCCTCCTTATGGGCTACGGTTTCGCGGCTTATGCGCCGCGTGGCGCGCGAAACCAGCCATTGATCCGGCGTGCCTGTGCCGTCCACCACCATTTCTCCGAGGCCCCAGAGACCGTTGATCAGCACGCTGTTGGAACGCAGATCCACCGGATGCCTGGAAAACGCGACTCCGGCCGCCTTGGCCCGCACCATTTCAAGGCAGCACAGGCCCATGCCCGTGGCGTCCAGGGCGTAGCCGTGGACGGCCCGGTAGGCCAGGGCGCGAGGGGAAAAGAGGCTGGCCACCACCTTTTTGAAGCCCATGAGCAGATCCTGCCGCGTGACGCCCAGAATACTGCGGTACTGCCCGGCAAAGGACTGCACGCCGTCTTCGGCAATGGCGCTGGAGCGCAGGGCGGCCACAATATCGCTTTCCGCGCCGAAAACCTCGTCCCAGGCCGCCAGTATGGGGTCGCTCACTTCCTCGGGCACCGGGGCATTGAGGATCAGCCGCTCCACTTCCCGGGCCGCCGCGCTGATAGTGGACGGCTTTTCAGCGTCCACGGAGCGCAGATGGCTGTAGATGTTTTTGAACAGGCTGTTGCTGCGCAGCAAAAAGAGGCTTCCGGCCTTGATGGTAATGGCGAAACCGCGCGGCACGGGCATATCCAGCATATTGCGCAACTCGCCGAGATTGGCGTTTTTGCCGCCCACGCTGTATGCCATGCTGGCGTCCACTTCGCTGAGCGGCAGCGTCAGGGAGGTCACGTCCCCGCGCGCGTACTGCTCAAGCTCCCGCACAATGCGCTCGCTGATGGCGTCCACCACCGCGCCGAGCTCCGCATGGCGCTGCGAGGAAATGTCGTTGAGACAGCCCGCCATCCGTTCGCACTGAAAAATAGCCCGCCGGGCCTCTTTGCGCACCTGGCCGATTTCCAGGCTGCGCTCGCCGCGCTGGGCCGCGTCCAGGGAGGCCAGAATGCCCGCGAGATCCGCGTTGGCCTGCAAAAGTTCTTTGAAGGAGGCGTAACGCCGGGTAAAGACGGCCATGGCCTTTTCCCGGCTGATGCGTCGCGTCAGGCCCAACAGTTTCCGCACGGTATCCACGGCGTTCATCAGGAGGCTCCTTTTTCCGTCTGCCTGTCATCTGCGACGCCGGGGCGCGCCGTAAACATATAACGCTGGGCCGGGCCGCGGCCCACCTTATACATCAGGCCGAGCTGCACCAGCAATTGCAGATCATACTGGGCCGTGCGCATGGAGATGCCTTCTCCGGCCAGGGCCTGATATTCCTGGCGGCTGATGCTCCCGCGATCCTTGAGACAGGGCAGCAGCGCCCGCTGGCGGTAGTTGAGCAGCGTCGTATCCGTGGCCGGCCCGGCGGCCTGGGCCGTGGCGTCGGGCCGGGCGTCCGGCGCCCTTTCCGCAGGCCCGTTGTTTTCCGGAGCGGCGGCGTCAGCTTCGGGATGGGCGAGAGCGTCTTTTTTTGCGGGATGCGCCGGAGGCGGCGAACCGGGCCCGAACTGAATATTTTCCGCATAGAGTATGTGCCCCTCGCAGAATGTCAGCGCCCTGGTCAGGGTATTTTCCAGCTCGCGCACATTTCCGGGCCAATGGTGGCGCATGAGCTTGTCCAGAGCCCCGCGGCTGATTCTGGGGAGCGCGCGGGCATGGCCCGCACCGGAGGCTTCCACGGCTCGGGCCAGAAAATAGACCACAAGAGCCGGGATATCTTCCTTGCGCCGCCGCAGGGGCGGCGTGCGGATGGTCAGGACCGCGAGGCGGTAATACAAGTCCTCGCGAAAGGAGCCGTCCTGGGCCTCGCCGTGCAGCTCGGCGTTGGTGGCCGCAATGATCCTGGTGTCAAAAGGCAGATCGTGATCACTGCCCAAGGGCCGGATGCTCCGGGTGGAGAGGGCGCGCAGCAGGGCCTGCTGAACTTTGGGCGTGGCGTTGCCTATCTCGTCCAGCATCAGGGTTCCGCCTTCAGCGGCCAGAAAGGCGCCTTTGCGGGCCTGCCTGGCCTCGGTGAACGCGCCCTTCACATGGCCGAAGAGCGTATCCATCAGCAGGGTTTCATCCAGAGCGCCGCAGTTGATGGTGATAAAGGGACCGTCGGCGCGGCGGCTCAGGCTGTGGATGGCCTGGGAAACCAGCTCCTTGCCCGTGCCGGTTTCGCCCACGATCAAAACATCGGCAAGCACTTGCGCGGCCTTTTGAATCTGGCTGTGCAGGGCCTGCATGGGCGCGGAAGTTCCGACCAGGCCTTTTTCGGGCAGCGCGGCGGGACTGGGCAGGCCTTCAACCGGTTCCCGCTGCCATTGGGCGGTCTGCATGGCCTCCTGGGAGAGCTGGTCGGCTCTGGCCAGGCGCAGGCGTTCCAGAAGCACGTTGATATTCTGCTTGATCCTTTCCAGCTCCGGGGGAAGGCGCGGCAGGCAGAGGGCTGCGGCGTCGTCATGCTCGTTGCGGCGTTGCAGCTCGGCGCTGAGAATGCTCAAATGTCTGCCCATGCCCCGGGCGATCCACCAGAGACTCAGCCCCAGCAGCAGCAAGCCCCCCAGAAAACACAAGGCATAGGTGCCCACGAGTTGCAGGCCCGTGTGCGTGGCCGTGAAGCTGGTGTCCAGCACGGCAAGGCCGCCCAGAACGGTGCGCGGCCCTTCGGCATTGGGCATGAACGTCACGGGCGCATAGCTCACGCCTTCCACCCGCAATTGCCCGTCGCTCCAGGCTGCGGCCTCGTTGGCAAGGAAAAATTGCCCGGCATGGCCGTTCTGCACGTCGGCCACCATGTTCCAGTAATTGAGATGCTCCGGTCCGGGGCGAAAGGCGGCGCTGAAGCCGGGCCGGCCGAAATCCCCGCGAAAGCCTGCCCGCACCGCGTCCGAGCTCAGCGCGCTTTCTTTGTGGTTTTTGTCCGCCGTTTCGGATTGAAAAAGCATCCAGCCCTCCTTGTCGAAAAAGAAGCTGCGGATGCGGGTGCCTTCGCCGCCTGCGTTGATCGGCGCTTCGGGGGAGGAAAAGAGCGAAACCGCGTCGCGCAGGACCTCAAGATCCAGCGAGAGAACCAGAATGCCCTGGAAATTCCCTTCCCCGTCATAAATGGGAGTGGAAAAGCGGATGACATACAAGGGCAGGCTTTGCAGGGAGTCGTTGATCCGCACCATGGGGTAGACCACTCCCAGCGGCTGGCTCACGTTGACATGGCCGGGGCGCTGCCCGGCGCTGAGGGTCTGAAAGGGGCTGGCCTGCGTATCCAGAGCCGTCTGGGGGGGGATGACGATGATCTCGCCGCCGTAGTTCAGGAGCAGAAAGCGTTTTTCAGGGCTCAGCCCCATGAAGGCCACTTCGCGGTAGCGCAGGCCTTCGGCCTGGGCGCGAAATTTGAGCCTGCGCAGCATATCCTGCCGATCCATGGAGCCTGCGGCCAGGATCAGCAACTGGTTGCGCGTTTCCACCAGGATTTGCTCCAGGGCAAGGCTGATGGCCTGGGCCTGAAGTTGCGCGTTGCGCGCTATTGCGCGATTGACGATGCTTTCGATGCTCCGCCCGGTAAGGAAAAAAATCAGCAGCAGCACCAGGGCGAGCAGCGGCAGGCCCAGGAGCAGCATGCGCTTTGCAAGGCTGCGGTTCAGAAAAAAAGAGGCGTTTTGCAACGATCCGCTACGGGAGAGGGAGTTGAAGATGCGCATTCTCCTCCTCTTTGCGCAAAAAAGCGCAAGCATGGGCCGAGTATAGGCGAGAAAAAAAAAGTTGACAAGCAAATCCGCCGGAATGGGGCAGGGCTGCCGCATTTTATGCGGCAGCCCTGGCGGCGATGCGACAGCATCGCCCGAAGCCGCAGGCTTCGTGGGAGCGAAGTGCGGCTCCGCCGCCGAAGCGGTTCTTGCCAGTATTTATGATAACCTAGCAAAATTATTTAACTTAATAGTTAACTGAGTCAGCCCTGCCGCAATGAGGCAGCCCGGGCGCGGCTGCGCGAAATATCTGTCTGTGATCGTGCAATGGCACGGCCTTTGCTTTATTTTTCACAAATTAGTGGCAAGTGTTTTTTTGGACGGGCGGTCGCAGACTTTGACCAGGGCGCCGCCCCCTGGGGCAAACCCAACACAGTGGAGGATCTCATGAACAAAATGCGCAGGCTTTGGATCTGGCTTACGGGCTGCGCGCTGATGCTGCCCGTGCTTATGCCGTCATTGGCGCTGGCGGCCAAGAAAAAGGCCGACGTGGTCATTGTGGCCGATACGCGCAAACTGGACGGCCTTTTGTACTGGTGGGCGGAAATGTACAATGAAAGCCATTTCTTCTTCGCCATCCTGACCATGATCATCATTCCGGTCCTCGGCACAATCCTCGGTCTTTTGGCAGACGTCGTCATGCGTCATATCGGCATTGACCTTGAACATCGCGAACTGGCGGAAAAATAGCCCGGAAAGGAGGCAGACATGGATTGGCTGTATATTTTGATGCCCATTTCCGGCGTGAACATTTTCTGGCCCGGTTTGATCATTCTCGGGCTGGGCGTCGGGATCATTGGCGGTTTCTTCGGCCTGGGCGGGGCCTGGATGGTGACTCCGGGCCTGAATATCCTGGGCTTTCCCATGGCGTTCGCCATCGGCACGGACGTGGCCCAGATGGCCGGCAAATCCTTGATTTCCACCATGCGCCACGGCAAATTCGGCAACGTGGACTACGTCCTTGGTCTGACCATGCTGGTGGGCACGGTGATCGGCGTGGAAATCGGCGCGCAGATGGTCATGTGGCTGGAACGCATCGGCGAGGTGGACAAGGTCGTGCGCTGGCTCTATGTGGTGCTCCTGATTCTGCTGGCCTGGCTGGTCTTTCATGACGTAGCCCTGCGCCGCAAAAAGGAGCGCGAGGCCAAAGCCCACAAGCAGGAGCTTGACAAGACGGCCGTGGGCCTTGACTGGGCCTCCAAGCTGCAGTCCTTCAGGATTCCTCCCATGGTGCATTTCAAGCGCGCCGGCATCACCTGCTCGGCCTGGCTGCCGATCATCGTGAGTCTGTTCACGGGTTGGCTGGCGGGCATTCTGGGCATCGGCGGCGGCCTGATCCGCATGCCCGCCCTGGTCTATCTGGTGGGCTGCCCCACGCATCTGGCCGTGGGCACGGACCTTTTTGAAGTGGCCATTTCCGGTTTGTACGGCACAGCCTCGTATGCCTACAAGGGACGCGTGGAACTGCTCGCGGCCATCATCATGCTCTGCGGCGCGGCCATCGGCGCGCAGATCGGCGTTGTGGCCACCAAGTACGTCAAGGGCTACGGCATCCGCATCGTGTTCGGTCTGGCTGTGCTCGGCTGTCTGATGTCCGTGGTGCTCAAGCTTCTGCAGGCCGAATTCCCCTCCTGGGCCTGGCTGTTCGGCCCCCTGGCCACGGTGGAAGTGCTGGGTTTTGTAAGCGCCATCTCCATTTACATCGCGATTCGCATGGTGCAGGGCGCCAAGGCGGAACTGGCCGCCAAGAAGCAACAGGCCGTCGGCAACTAAAGGAGACAAGCCATGAAAATACGTATTCTGCTGTCGCTGGCGCTGGCCCTCTCCTTTGCGCTGCTCACAGCCTGCGATTTTGACGGAGGCGTGGAGCAGGGCCGGTGCGTGGCCTTTGACCCGACCGCCAGGACCCTGACCATTGTGGTGGACGTCAACCACGATCAGTTTAATCCCCATTACAGCGGCGGCGTGCATACCTTCAAACTGCCCCCGGAAGCCAGGGACATGGGCCCGGTTCCCGATGTGGGCGGCCGCCTGATGATTAACCTCGCCAAGTCCGAAGTGCTCATCTATGATCCTGCCGCCAAGAGCGTGGAGGCAGTGCCTGTGGAGTTCACGGACGTGGAAAAGAACATCAAGAAGAATCATCCCAAGGTTGCGGGCAAGACCTTCCCGATCATCGACAGGGAACAGAGCGCCGTAACCGTGTATTCCACGCGCCTGAACGCGCTGGTGACCTTCAAGGTGCCGGCCGACCTGCTTGATCTGCCTCCGTATAGCTGGACGGCGGGCAATGAGATGCGCATCGCGTACAGGAATGCGGACAAGAGCCAGGCTATGAGGATCATGAACGTCACCAAGACGGATATCTTCAAGAAGTAAAACGCGAGCTGCCGGAGCGGGGCTATCCCGCTCCGGCAAATTCTCCAAAAGCGTGCCTTTGAAACGGGTCGCTTTTGCAAAGGATCATGCAGCCGAAAAGCAGGTTTTTCGGCCGCATCCATGCCGTTCTTGAGCGGATGGCGGCCCGTCCAGCCGGAAAGGTTTACGGGCGTCGACAGCAGCGCTGCGGCGTGTGCGGCATGAGAGCATTTCAAGAGTACAATGCCCTCGCAGACCGGAGAAATCTCATGAACAGCTACAAACAATCTCTGTACAGCGCCCTGATCCGCGTCATGGCCAACCTGCTGATGGTGGGAGCGGTTTTTCTGGCCATGTATCAGGCCGCGCGCGGCGCTTCTTCGGAAATAACCTTTTGCCTCTGGTTTTTCGGCATAACCGTGCCGCTCTGGGCATCTGCCTTTTATTTGAATCGGGTGATCAAAAGGCGTTTTCCGGCCGAGCAGGAAAGCCTCATCGACCTGCCCCGTCAGGGGCGCTGTCTGGTGCGCTGGCGCGTGCTTGAAGCCTCGGGCCGCCCGGGCCTTCTCAGCCGTTGAAACCAATGTCTGAGACATGCGCCGTATTTTTCGCGTGCTTCAGGCGACATCCGCACCGGGCCGGGTACAGCCCGGGCAGGGGCCCGGCCGGGGATGCGCAGGCGTGGCGCGGGCTTTGGGCTTGTTCTTCTGCCGCGCCGGGTCTAAGGTGAACCCATGACCCCTCATCCCGACCAAAAGCTCTGGCAAGCCTTGCGCAAGACCCGTTCACAGCAGCGCAGCATTGGCTGGATCAGCGCGTTTCTGCTGGCAGTGGCCCTGGCGGGCCTGATCGACGGCTTGCTGGCGCACATGCGCAGGGGGTCGGATCTTCTGGAGCTGCTGCCCGGCGACGCTCTGGTGCTTTCCGGGCCGCTCCCGCTCAAAAATCCCGTGACAAATGACTTGCAGGCCCGCTTCCTGCCTGAGGATGCGCCGCTGCACTTCCGATTGGACGAATTTTTCGCAGGCTACTGGTTCGGCAACGGAATGTGGCGCGGCACGGTTACGGCGGAACCGCTTGCGGAGCAGGGCAGTTATGCCCTGCGGGTTTGGTTCCGGGGGACGGCCTCAAGCAGCGCGCAGACGTTCAAGGTGCGCGTGTGGGCGGATGCCTCGGCCCGGCGCGCGGGTTCGGCCTCTTTCATCCACCGCCTCACAGGCTGGAATCCTTTTGTGCTGGCCGCCGGTTGCGGCATAATCGCCTTGCTCTGCGGCGGTTGCGTGTACATGCTGGGGCGGCGTTCTGCCCGCCTGGCAGCGGCTTTGGGCTGCGGCGAAGTCTTCCGCCTGCGCCTGGAAGACGGCGTCTGCCGTCTCTGGTGCCTGTTGCACGGCCTGAAAGCGCCTGCTGCGGGGCAGACCTGCACAGTGCTTGACGCCCGGGGGAACGCACTGGGCGAGGCCACGGTTGATGTGCAGCGCAAGGGCGTGCTGGAATTGCTGATGCGCGACCCTGAAGCTGTTCTGCCCGGCAATCTGGTCCGCTTGCGCCCGCCTTCTTTTCCCGGAGCGGAAAAAGCCCCGGGCGCCAACGTCTGAAGCCTCCCGGCAGCCAGGGTCAGCCCCGCGCCGTGCCTGCCTCGGCCTTGCCGCCCGGCAGGGCATGGGCTATAGTGGTTGTAGTGCGGGAGTTCACCCGGCGCATATAACCAAGGCGGCTTTCATGTCCCCTACCTGTCCCTGCGGCAGCAACCGCCCTCTGGCGGAATGTTGCGGACCGTATCTTGACGGCACGGCCTGGCCCGCCGAGGCCGGGATTCTGATGCGTTCCCGCTATGCGGCGTATGCGCTCGGCCGTTATGACTGGCTGGTCCAAAGCACGCATCCTGATTTTCGTGAAGGCATCACGGCTGAAAAAATTGCGGAGCAAAGCAAGGGCGTGCGCTGGCTGCGTCTGGACGTGGGCAAGTGCCTCAAGGACGCGCCCGTGGGCGTCAATGGCGAGCTTTATGATATTGTGGAATTTCATGCTTTTTACGAATTGGACGGCATCCCCCGCCAATTGGGCGAAAGAAGTTTTTTCAGCCGCAAAGATGACAAACTGTATTATGTGGACGGGGTGGCGTTGCGCCCCGAGGGCTACCGGCGCCCCGCCCCCAAGGTGGGCCGCAATGATCCTTGCCCTTGCGGCAGCGGTAAAAAATACAAAAAATGTTGCGCCGCGGCGGCTGGGTAAGCATGGCCAGGAGCGGCGCCGTGGCGGCTATCCGGCAATTTTGCCTGGAGTGCCAGGGGGCATCGCCCAAGGCGGTGCGCTCCTGTTCCGACGCGGACTGTCCCCTGAATGCGTGGCGCATGGCGGCTGTTCCCGGCGGGGATTGCCCGGCCCCGCCCGAGGCGGCCGAACGCGCGGCCTTGCGCGCCGTCCGCAGGCAGTGCATGGGCTGCGCGGGCAGCCGGAGCGAAGTGCGCGCCTGCGCGGCGCGCGAGGAATGCCCGCTCTGGCATTGCCGTTTCGGCGTGCGGCCGCAAACCTATAAAGCCGTGCGCCGGCGTTTTTTCGCTCCCCGGCCTTTGCGGCTTTGGCAGCAATGATTGGCAACAGGGTGCAATCCGCATCCACGCGGTATTGCGCCGCCGCCCCTACGGGCATTGGGAGCATTTCATTTTTTGAAATGTTCAAAACGCGGGAGGTACGCATGTCTCACCTGCTTGAATGGTCCAGGGCCTATGGTCATCGTCTGCCCAAAGAAGCCGCCGCGGCCTGCGCCGCCCGGCACGAGGAACTGGGGCGCCGCCTGGCGCAGGAAACCGCCGCCGGAGAACTGCCTTTTCTGACCATGCCGTACCGCGCCAAGCTGGAAGTGGAAATGGCGCCGCTGATTCCGCGCATCAAGGCCTATAAACATATGCTGGTGCTCGGCATCGGCGGTTCGGCCCTGGGCGCGCGCGCCATGCAGCGGGCTTTTGCGCCGGGTCAGGACGGGCCCGGGCATACAGGACCTTGGCTCTGGATCGCGGACAATGTCTGCGCCGAAACCTTTGAAGCCTGGCTCTCCAGGCTCAGGCCCGCCGACACCGTGGTGGTCTGCATCAGTAAATCCGGCGGCACCATTGAGACCATTGCCCAGTATTTTCTGGTGCGTGATTGGCTCAAGGCCGCGCTGGGCGCGCGCTGGCAGGAACAGATGATTGTGGTCACCGACGAAAGCAAGGGCTATTTGCGCCAAGAGGCGCAGCGTTACGGCCTTACGGCTCTGGAAGTCCCCGATTATCTGGGCGGCCGTTACTCCGCGCTTTCGGCAGTGGGTTTGTTGCCCGCGGCCTTTCTGGGCATTGACTGGCAGGCTCTGCTGGACGGCGCGGCAGACGTGGCGCGGCCTTTGGCAAAAAATCCGGCAGCCCTGGGCCAACACCCTTCCTTTTCCCTGGCTTGCTGGGCCAAGGCCCTGGAAGATCACGACTACAGCCAGTTGATCTTTTTCTGCTACATCCCGCAGTGGGCCACCTTTGGCCCCTGGTTCGCCCAGCTCTGGGCCGAAAGTCTGGGCAAGGAGGGCAAAGGCAGCATGCCCGTGCCCGCCACGGGGGTGACGGATCAGCACTCCATTAACCAGATGTTCCTGGACGGCCCGCGCAACAAGGGCTGCATTTTCCTGACCAGCGGCAATCAGCCCCAGGGTCGCAATTTCGGCATGGACGTGCCCGAGCAATGGGCCTGGCTGCGCGCCAAGCCTTTTGGAAGCCTGCTGGAAGCCGAGGCCCTGGGCACGCGCATGGCGCTGGGCAAAAGCGGCGTGCCCCTTGTGCATATTGAAATGAGCGATACCGGCCCCAGGGCGGCGGGTTCCCTGATGATGCTTCTGGAAGCGGCCACGCTTTTCACCGGGTGGCTGATGGGGATCAACCCCCTGGATCAGCCCGCCGTGGAATTGGGCAAGCGTCTGGCCAACGCCCGCCTCGGCGCGGGCGGTTATCCGCAGGAAGAGGCGGATTTGGCGGCCTATTTGTCGGCTCCGCAACAGACGCAGGTTTTTTAACGTCGTTGTAACGAGCAAGGCCGCGGCTCCCCGCAGATTTGTTCGGGCCCTTGGCGCTGTGCCCGAGGGCCCTTACCGTTCGCCTTTTGGCCGCCTGCTGCGTGCGACAGCCTTTGCCCGAGCAAGGGCGGAAGCCGGATTTCATCTGTTTTTCGGTCGAGTGCCGGAGCTCTGCCGTCTTCAGCCGTAAAGCGACCGCGCCGCCGCGAAACCCTCTGGGGTTCGCGTGTCTCATGTGGTAAATCAGACATCAACCGGGCATTTCAAAACGGAATGCCCTGAGGATCGTTTGCATGAATGAGTCGCATTCCGCTTCCGGGCCGGTTTCGGGCTCCTCTGCCGGTTCCGGGCTGCCGGGGGCTGAGGAAACCTCCAGACAGGCTCCCGCGGCTGACACGGATTTGCCCCTGAGCTATGCGCGCACCTTGTCCTGGCTGTCCCTGGCGCTCATTTTGCTGACCAACCTTGCTCTGTCCTTTTTCATTTCCAACTCGGCGCGCCAAACCCTGTTGACCCGGCAGGAGGATTTTGCGCGCCTGCTGGTGGAGAATCTCAACAGTCAGATCTTCCGCCGTTTCGCGCTGCCCACTATTCTGGCCAGCGGGCGCATCGCCCTGCGTCAGCCCACACAGTACGAACACCTGGATCGGGTCGTGCAATCCGTGATTCAGGGGCTGCCGGTGGAACGGCTGCGGATCTATGATTTTTCGCGTCTGGTGGCCTATTCCACCAGGAAGGAAGACGTGGGCCGGGCCGGTCTCTCCCCGCCCAATCTGGACGAGGTGCTGCACGGCGCGGCTCCCAAATCCGAAATTATTTCCAGCATTCCGGCCTGGCAAGCCCCTTTCCGGGTGCCCTTGCGCGAGGGCACCTTTGTGCTGCGCGTGCTCTATCCTCTGCGCGGCGAGCCCCTGCGGCCCGGGCAGGAAGCGCCGGTCATGGGCGCGCTGGAGCTGACCCAGGATATCACCGGCGACTACGAGCAGGTGCTGGCTTTTCAGGGCGTTATCGTGGTCATGTGCCTCTTGTCCTCGGTGATTCTCTTCGGGCTGCTGCTGATGCTCATTCACCGCGCCGAGCGCGTGCTGGCCGAGCGCATGCACAAAAACCGCCTCCTGGAAAACGAGCTGCACAGCAATGAAAAACTGGCCGGCATGGGCCGGGTGATCGCCAGCATTGCGCATGAAATCCGCAATCCTCTGGGCATTATCCGCTCCAGCGCCGAGTTGCTGCAACGGCGCACGGACAAGGCCGACGCGGGCACGGCGCGTATTTTGGGCGCCATTTATGATGAATCCGTGCGCCTTTCCCAGACGGTCAATGATTTTCTGGATTATGCCCGGCCGCGCCGCCCCAGGCAGGATCTGGCGGACGTGAATCTGGTGCTTGATCAGGTGCTGGCTTTTCTGGAAGGGGAAATGGGCCGCCACGGCATTGCCGTGGAGCGGGAGACTGAAGCCGGGCTTTTTGTGCGCGGGGACAAGGATTTGCTGTATCGGGCTTTTTACAATATTTTCATTAATGGCCAGCAGGCCATGGACGGGCCGGGCATTGTGCGGATTCGCGGCGAGCTTGAGCGCGAGAACGGGCAAGGCCGCGTGCGTCTTGAATTTCTGGATTCCGGGCCGGGCTTTGAGCCGGGCACGCTGCCCAATCTGCTGGACCCCTTTTTTACCACCAAGGACGGAGGCACAGGCCTGGGCCTGCCCATTGTCCAGTCGATTATCGCCAGCCACGGCGGCGTGATCGAACTTGAGAACGGCCCTGAGGGCGGGGCGCTGGTGCGCGTGCTGCTGCCCGCGGCCGATCCCCCCGCATAAGGAAGGCACGATGAGTGAAAAATCCCATATTCTGGTGATCGACGACGAAAAAAATTACCTGCTGGTCCTGCAAACCCTGCTGGAAGACGAGGGCTATACGGTCACGGCCATCAGCGATCCTGAAACCGCGCTGGCTTTTCTGAACGAAAGCGAAGTGGACGTGGTGGTGACGGACATGAAAATGCCCAAGGTCACGGGCCGTGAGGTTCTGGAGCGGGTCAAGAAAAACTGGCCGCATACCCCCGTGCTGATCATGACGGCTTTCGGTTCCATCGAAAGCGCGGTGGAAGTGATGAAGTACGGGGCCTTTGATTATATTACCAAGCCCTTTTCCAATGACGAGCTCCTGCTTTCCATTCATAATGCGGCCGAGCTCTCGCGCACCCATCGCCAGTATCGGCTTTTGCAGGAAGCCATGGCCGATCGCTATGGCGTGCACAAGATTGTGGGCCGCAGCCGGGGCATCCGCGATGTGCTGGTGATGGTCGATCGTGCCGCGCCGAGCCGCTCCACCGTGTTGATCACCGGCGAGTCAGGCACCGGCAAGGAGCTGGTGGCCCGGGCCATTCATTACACCAGCCCGCGCAAGGACAAGCCCTTTATTTCCGTGAATTGCATGGCCCTGAATCCCGGCGTGCTGGAAAGCGAGCTTTTCGGGCATGAAAAAGGCTCCTTCACCGGCGCGGTGGCCATGCGCAGGGGGCGTTTCGAGCAGGCGGACGGGGGCACGCTCTTTTTGGATGAGATCGCGGAACTGACGCCTGATCTTCAGGTCAAACTGCTGCGCGTTTTACAGGAGCGCAGGTTCGAGCGCGTGGGCGGCGGCGAGGAAATTGAGGTGGATATTCGCGTAGTGGCCGCCACCAACAAGGATCTGACCGCCCTGGTGGAAAAGGGGACCTTTCGCGATGATTTGTATTACCGGCTGAACGTGGTGCAGATTCCTCTGCCGCCTCTGCGCGAGCGGCGCGAGGACATCCCCCTGCTGGTGGCGCATTTCGTGGAAAAGGTCACGGCGGACAACAATATGCCGCCCAAGACCTTCAGCACCGAGGCCCTCAATTATCTCACAGGCTACGAGTGGCCCGGCAATATCCGGCAGTTGGAAAACGTGGTGGAAAGCTGCCTGGTGCTGGTTCCGGGACCCGTCATAGAGGTGGACAATCTGCCCCCGGAAATCCGCGATGAGGAATCTCAGTTCAAAAGCGCCGTGGATCTGCTGCCCGTGCAACTGGATCTGGCGGACACGCTGGAAAAGATCGAGGCCGCACTGATCCGCCGGGCCCTGGTGCGCGCCGACCTGATACAAGTCAAGGCAGCGGAATATCTGGGAATTTCCAAGAGCTTGCTGCAGTATAAGCTGAAGAAATACGCCATCACGGGCCATTAGAGCGTTTTCTCTTTGAAAATGCGCTGCTGACGCGAAAGCGGCAGCCGCCGCAACGCGGCGTACATTCAGGCGAAAACCGCGTTTTTCGCCTGAATGCCACCTGTGACTTTCATAAAAAGTCAAAGGTAATCTGCTCTAAAAAAACAGGGCGCGCGAAGCGTTTCGCGCGCCCTGTCGCAGCAAGCCGCTGCAAGGGCTCCACGTCCCCGGGCGGCTTGAATCCCGGCTTAGAGCGTTTTGCTAATGAAATTAGCTAAACGCTCTGGCAGGGCGAAGCCATGCCCGCCGCGAAGGCGCAGGCGCAATTTACTTGCGCCGTGAAGCGCCGGAGCGAGCGTTTCAAAAGAAATATGCTCTATTTGGGCTGCCGGACCACATCAATGACGGTGCCGTCGCGGTATTCCACCACGGCCACCACCTTATCCGTAAATACAATGGGGTCCGGCTTTCCGGCCAGTCTTTCGCCGATCTCCTTGAGTTTATGGATGTCCATGATCGGCAGCGTGGAGTCTTTCAATTTTTCCAGCAGATCGGTGCGCCGCGGGTTGACGGCAATGCCCCTGTCCGTCACCAGCACATCAATGGTCTCGCCCGGCGAAGTTACGGTGGTGACCGTGTCGCGCAGCACGCAGAGGCGGCCCTTGAGCAGATTGGTGACCACAATGGAGATTTTGCTCCCGGCGGCCGTGTCGTTATGCCCGCCGGAAGCGCCCATGATCGTGCCGTCCGAGCCGGTGACCACATTGACGTTAAAGTCCGTATCTATTTCCGTGGCGCCCAGGATCATGATGTCCAGGTTGTTGACCACCGGTCCGCAACTGTGCGGGTTGCCGTACAAGGAGCCGCTCATGGCCATGTGTTTGGGATTGCTCCCGGCCGAAGTCACGGATACCAGATCAAAATCCTGCACGTCGAAAAGCGCGCGGAAAAGGCCTTCATTGAGCATTTCCACAAAATAGGCGGTAATGCCGCCCGCGCCGAAAGAGCCGACAACATTTTTGGCGAGCATGCGCTTTTTGATCTCGGCGGCCACAGCCAGGGAGGTGCCGCCCGCGCCGGTCTGGCAGGACATGCCTTCCTTGATGTAGCCGGTCTCGTCGAGCAGCTCGGCAGCCGCGGCCGCGATTTTCAGGCCGATGGGATCCGAAGTGACCCTGGTGGTGCCGGACACAATGCCGTTGGGATCGCCGATGGAATCCACAACCACGACATAATCCACGAAATCCTGGCTGATTTCAATGGGGCAGGCCGGATAATCCACAAGATTGTCCGTGACGGCCACCACCTGATCCGCATACTGAGCGTCAGGATAGATATAGGAGAGCACGCCGCAGGCCGACTTGCCCTGCGTGCCGTTGAGGTTGCCGTAAACATCGCAGCAGGGCGCGGCAATGAAAGCCACGTCCACATGCAGATCCCCGGCCTCCACGGCTCTGGGGCGGCCGCCGTGGCTGCGGAGCACCGCCGGTTTGGCCAGAAGGCCCTGGGTGATGGCCTTGGCCACCGGGCCGGGCGAGATGTAGTTGACGGAAATGCCGGTGATCACGCCGGATTTGATGTATTCCACCAGGGGCTCATGGCAGGCGAAAATGCCGGTGGCAGCCACGTGAATGTCTTTAATCCCCCTGTCGGCAATGGCTTTCATGACCATATTGGTTACATAGTCGCCGTTGCGCAGATGATGGTGAAAAGACACGGTCATGCCGTCGCGCAGGCCCACCTTGTCCAGAACTTCCTCAATGGAGCCGAGCAGCTTTTGATCGCCGGCCTCAAGCTTGTTGCCGGGTTTAACGGTGCGGCGTTTGACAATGGTTCTCGATCTGTCGTCAAGGCTGGCGTATGCGCCGATAAACGGCTTCACCTGCCCGTAACCTTCAATATAGTCGGGGATATCACGGCCCAGAATATTTTTCATGCTGCTTTTCCTTCTT
This sequence comes from Desulfovibrio sp. ZJ200, assembly GCF_011039095.1. NCBI lineage: Bacteria > Pseudomonadati > Thermodesulfobacteriota > Desulfovibrionia > Desulfovibrionales > Desulfovibrionaceae > Desulfovibrio > Desulfovibrio sp. ZJ200. The sequence goes on from NZ_JAAKEH010000011.1 coordinate 24,613, forward strand.
CCGTTAGAGCGTTTTGCTTTTGAAATTATTCAATTTCAAAAGCGGCGCTGCCATCATTTCCCCGCAAGCGGGACAAGTCCCCGCAAGCGGGACAAGTCCCCGCAAGCGGGACAAGCGCCTGAAAAGCGTGGTTTTCAGGCTCATTCGGCGCGGGCGTCCGCTCCCGCGACCGCCAGAGCGGTTGCCGTTTTCAACAGCAAACCGCTCTATCTGGAGCAGAGCAACTTTGAGATGCTGTACTTTCAAAGTATTGAAGGCGCCTGCTCTCACATGCAGATTTGCGGCGGGCATGGCTTCGCCCTGCCAGAGCGTTGAGCTGATTTCATGAGCAAAACGCTCTCCTGTCTGAGAGGATTGTGCGGCTGCGGTCAGGCGAAAATTTCGTTGATGACCGGAACCTGATTGCCGCTCACAGCGACTTTGCCGCTGAAGCCGAGAGATCTGGCTCTGGCCGCGTCCGCTGTAAGGCCGTCCGCATCCTTGGCCTGGAGGAAGGCCCCGTCAATGGCCGGAATGCCGGCCACGCGGCAGGCAACGGCCAGCCTGCTGCGGGCATAAAGCACTTGTTCGCTCGCGCCGGCGTCGGGCGCTCCCATATCTTTCAGAAAACCCCTGGCATTGAAAACAGCGGCTATGATTCTGGGGCAGCTTGCCAGCAACTCGGCGGTGTTTGCAATGGCCAGGGCGCTTTCCGCCACGGGAATCAGCTTGATCGAGCCCGCGGCAAAGCCGTTCTCCGCTTCCAGTGCGGCAATGGCCGTATCGGCCTCGCGCACGCAGGCCGCATCGGCCTGGGGAAGAATAAAAGCCTGCGGCCTGCCTTTGCCCGCCACCGCGATATCCTCGGCGCCGCACTCGCTCATGGGATTTATCCGCACGAAAACCCTGGCCTGCCCGAAGTCGAAAAAGGCCAGTGCCTCCTGCAGCAGCAGGCGAGCCGCGTCTTTATTGGCCGCGTCCACCGCGTCATGCAGATCATAGGCCAGCGCGTCCGCGCCGTAGAGCGTGGAATTGAGCAGGGCTTTGGGGTCGTTGCCGTTAATGAACAGTACGCTTCTCATGGTGACGCTCCCTTACACGGCCCGCTGGATGGCCGCGCGGACTCTGGCTTTGATGGTGCAATCAAGCGCGCCGCCGTCTTTGGCGCTGATCAGGGCATGCTGCACGCCGCTTTTGGCGGCAGTTTCGGCGATCAACTCTTTAATCTGGCGGCCAAACTGTTTGAGGATGACCGGCTTTCCGGTCAGTTCCACCTGAATGCCCGCTTCCTGGGCGGGAGTCACAGTCACAAGAATATCGCCGCGTTCAGCCGATCCGGCTTCGCCGATTTTGCTGAGGTGCATGGTGCTGGTCTCCTTGTGGTTTTGGCATTTTCAATCTGGGAAAAGGCAATAAACAGGCCCTGGGCAGGCCGCCGCCGGTCTGATTGCGCGCCGTCCCTGGCGCTTTTTCCGGCAAAGGGACGTTGGTCGCGCTTTTCAGCCCCCTGGAGCATTTCAATTTTGAAATGCTCCCATGCCGCACAGTGTGCGGTATGAGAGCATTTTCGAGGGCAAAATGCTCTACTTTGCGGCCACAGGTTTTGCAAAAAATAAGCGCCTGTTCCGCAATGGGCAGGGCCTCAACGGTCCTGCCCATTTGCTTCGCATTGATTCACATCCCGCCGGCCGGCGGCGTTTTTTGCCGCGGGTCGCATGCCGGATGCCGTGCGGCCCGCGTTTGCTCAGTGCAGGGAATCCGCGTAGATCTCAATGGTGTGCTTGACTTTGATCGGGTCATGATTGCGGGCCAGCATGTCGGATATCTGCATCATGCAGGCCGGGCAGCCCATGGCCACGACCTCGGCGCCGCTGGCCACGATATTGTCGCGCTTGCGCTGGCCGATCTTGGCGGAAAGCTCCGGCTGCGTGAGGGTGAAGGTGCCGCCGCAGCCGCAGCAGTGATCCGCTTCCTTCAGGGGCACGTATTCATAGTCTTTGTTCATCTTGATGAGATCCTTGGGTTGTTTGCTGACCCGCAGAGATTTCATCAGATGGCAGGATTCATGATACGTGACCTTGGTCCGGCCTTTGCCCGCGCCCTCGGGCGGAGCCACTTTGAGCACATCCACCACAAAGGCGTTGATGTCCATGGCTTTTTCGCCCAGTTGACGGGCAAATTCCTTGTCCTGGGCCGAAAGGTCTTCGGCGTTCTGCCAGTGTTCCTTGATGGTGGCCGTGCAGGACGAGCAGGGCGTGACAATATAGTCGAAATTGCCCTTTTTGAACACGTCCAGATTGTATTTCGCCATCTTGGAAAAACTCTTCTTGTCGCCGGAAACCAGCGCGGGAATGCCGCAACAGGCAAGGTTGTCGGGCAAAAAGACGCCTACGCCGTGATGCTCGAAGACCTTCAGACAGGCCATGCTCATGTCCACATAGATCTTGTCGCCCATGCAGCCCGGGAAGAAGGCCACCCTGAGCCCGCTTTTGCCGGCCGGGGTGTCGCGCCTGCCCACTTTGGCGGCCAGGGTCTGCTTAGCCAGCATGGGGATATGCCGCTCGCCGATAAAAGCCTTGAACATTGGCACGCAGGCCGTGTTCTGGGGCGAGTTGTCCTTTCTGATGAACAGGCCCTGGAAGGGCGAGCTCAATTTCAAGAGGGTGCTGAAAAGTTTCGGATTGGGAAGCAACGTGCGGAAGATGGCCTTCTTGATGGGCGAAAGCCCCAGATAGCCGACCACAATGGCGCGCGCTTCAAGGAAAATATCCATAGTGGGCGCGCCTGCCGGGCAGCTGAAATTGCAGCCGCCGCAGAGGAGACAGCGGGAAAGCCGCTCGTGAACCGCTTCAGGATCCTGGAGGACAAGGTGGGCCAGGTTTTCCACAAGGGCGATTTTGCCTCGGGTCACGTCGCCTTCCTGGCCGGTTTCGTCAAAAACCGGGCAGAAGGCCTGGCAAAAGCCGCATTTCATGCAGGAGACCAGCTTGTCGTCCAGAGCCATCAACGAATTGGCAAGCCTGGTAAGATCGTTCATGCTCCAGCCCCTGTGCCGGACGGAAAGCTGTTTGCCGTCGTCCATCCGGCTGCTTGAGATTTATAGTTCCGGGGCGGCGATGCCGCCCCGGCGGATTTTCTACCCACGGGCGCCGACGATTTTTTCCGGATTGAACAGGCCCTTGGGGTCAAATGCGTTGCGCAGGCGGCGCGAGAACATGATGGAGCCTCTCGACGTCTCTTTCTCAAGCCACTGCTTCTTGGCAAGGCCGATGCCGTGCTCGCCGGAAAGCGTGCCCTTGAGCTCAAGGCCGAGGTTGAAGAGGTCGTCCACGGCCAGCTCCACCCGCGCCCATTCCTGCTTGTCGCGCTTGTCGCAGAGGATGCCGGGGTGAAGGTTGCCGTCGCCGGCGTGGCCAAAGGTGGCAATGGTCACGTTGCGATCCTTGGCGATCTTTTCCAGACCCGCGATCATGGCCGGAATCTGGGAGCGCGGCACGGTGACGTCTTCCATCATGAACGTGGGACGGGCGCGGGCGAGAGCCGGAATGGCCACGCGGCGGGCTTCCCAGATATTCTTTTTCTGCTCGGCGTCCTTGGCCACCACCACTTCCGTGGAGCCGCAGTCCTTGAGCACCTTTTCCACGATGGCGGCTTCGTCCTGGACCTGGGCGGGATGGCCGTCCACTTCCACAAGCAGCATGGCGCCGGCGTCGCGGGGCAGGCCGATCTTCACATAATCTTCCACATAGTTGATGGTGGCGTGATCCAGAAATTCCAGGGTGCAGGGCACCACATGGGCGGAGATGATCGCGGCCACGGCTTTGGAGGCGGACTGCATGTCCGAGAACAGGGCCATCATGGCTTTGGAGGCCTTGGGCGGGGGCACAAGTTTCAGGGTTACCTGGCTGGTGACGGCCAGGGTGCCTTCGCTGCCCACCAGAAGGGGAGCAATGGCGTACCCCGTGGCGCATTTCACGCAACGCGAGCCGCAACGCACCAGATCGCCGGTGTTGGCGTAGACTTCCATGCCCATGACATAGTCTTTGGTGGTGCCGTATTTCAGACCGCGCAGGCCGCCGGAGTTCTCGGCCACGTTGCCGCCGATGGTGGATACGGACATGGAGCCCGGATCCGGGGGATAGAAGACGCCCAGGGAAGCGATTTTGGCCGCCATGGGGGCGGTGATCACGCCGGGTTCCACAATGGCGTAGAGGTCTTCGGTATTGATTTCAAGGATGCGGTTCAGAGCGGTGGTGAGAATGACGATGGTGTCGGTGCTGTCCGGAATGGTGCCGCCGGAAAGGTTGGTGCCCGCGCCGCGCACGGTCATGGGCAGGCCTTCCTTGTAGCAGAGCTCGATGATCGGGCCCAGCTGCTCGGTGCTGGTGGGTCGCACGACGCCGCCGGGAATGCAGGGAGCCCACACGCACGAGTCATAGGCGTAGTTCTGGCGGTCAGCTTCGCTGGTAAAGACGTTTTCCTTACCGACAATAGCCTCAAATTCCTTGGCAAGGGAATCACTCAACATGTCTTTTCCCCAACAGGGTTAGAGGATTTTGCGAGCGACATGCTCAGGCGCGCACTTGCTTGGCCAGGCGCTGCCGTAGATTTTCCGCCACCACGGCGGGATCGATCCTCACGCGGGCAATGCCGCTGTCCATAGCCGCTTTAGCCGTTGCCGCCGCAACCATAGGCGCCACGTCGGGGTTCAGGGTGGAAGGAATAATCAGGGTCGGGCTCAGCTCTGCGGCCGGAACCAGTTCCGCGATGGCCCGGGCCGCGGCAATCTTCATGGCGTCGTTGATGTCCGTGGCGCGCACGTCGATGGCGCCCCGGAAAATGCCCGGAAAGGCGAGAACATTGTTGATCTGGTTGGGGCAGTCCGAGCGGCCCGTGGCCACAACCCTGGCCCCGGCGTCATGGGCGCGCTGCAAGGGCCAGATTTCCGGAATGGGATTGGCCTGGGCAAAGACAATGGGATCTTTGGCCATGCTTTTGATCATGGCTTCGTCCAGAGAATTGGGGGCCGACACGCCGATGAAGACATCCGCGCCCCTGATGGCCTCGGCCAGGCCGCCCTTGACCTTGTCCGGATTGGTGTGCTTTGCGATCTCGATCTTATAGGGATTCATGCCCTCGGGGCGTCCGTCCCAGATGGCGCCCCTGGAGTCGCACATGATCACGTTCTTGAGGCCCACGGCCATCAGCAGCTTGATGATCGCAATGCCGGCCGCGCCCGCGCCGCTGGTGACCACCTTGATGTCTTCCAGCTTTTTGCCCACCACTTTCAGGGCATTGATCAGACCGGCCAGGGTGACCACCGCCGTGCCGTGCTGATCGTCATGGAAGATGGGGCCCTTGAAGACGCCGTTTTTTTTCAGGCTGTCTTCAATCACAAAACATTCGGGCGCCTTGATGTCCTCAAGGTTCACCCCGCCGAAGGTGGGGGCGAGAAGCTCGACGAGCTCCACGATTTTGGCGGTGTCCCTGGTGTTCACGCACAGGGGGAAGGCATCCACGTCGCCGAAGGTCTTGAACAGCAGGGATTTGCCTTCCATAACCGGCATGGCCGCGGCCGGGCCGATATTTCCGAGGCCCAGCACGGCCGTGCCGTCGGAGACCACGCAGACAAAGTTGGAGTGGTTGGTGTACACGTCCACATCGGACGGATTTTTGTTGATTTCCATGCAGGGCTCGGCCACGCCCGGGGAATAGGCGAGGGTCAGATCATCGGCATCCCGCACAGGCACCTTAACCCGGATTTCAATTTTCCCCTGGTTGTCCTTGTGCATGGCCAGGGCTTCTTCGCGCAGATTTTTGATACGTGACATGGAGTCTCTCCTTCATCTGTAGAATCCAGGTGGCGGAGCCGGAAAAGCCGCACTGAGCCCTATGCCGTCGGCGGCCTCGGCTGAATACGCGGTTTCCGGGCGGTCGCGCCCGGAAACCGTGGAGACGGCGCGCTTATCTGTTGTTCTTGGCGTCGATTTCAGCCTGAGCGGCCAGAATGTCGCGGGCGTTGTCGTATACCGGGGTGTCGACCATCTTGCCCAGGTAGGACACGGCGGCTTTGCCCTTGGCCAGGCCCTCTTCCTCGAACACTTTCACCACGCCACGGGCCCATTCCACGTCGGCCGGGTCCGGCGCATACAGACGGTTGGAAGGCTCCACCTGGCTGGGATGGATGATCATGCGACCGCCGTAGCCCATCTGCAGGCCGTCGCGCACGTTCCGTTCAAAAGCTTCGGTGTCCTGGAAGGAGACAAAGGGGGCGTCAATGGCCACGAGGCCGGAGGCGCGGCAGGCGATGGCGACCTTGGCGCGGCCCCAGAGCTGCTCCACGGCTTCGTTGGTGATTTTGACGTGCATGTCGCGGCAGTAGTCCACGGCGCCGAAGATGGCGTTGACGTTGCGCGGGCTGGCCATGCAGCACTCATAGGCGTTCATGATGCCCTTGGCGGTTTCCAGCAGCATGGAGATTTTCACCGTGCCGACTTCCATGCCGCGGCGGCGTTCCAGCTCTTCCAGCTTCCAGGCCAGGCGTTTCACGTCGTCGGGATGACCGGTTTTGGCCAGGGTGACGCCGTTGAGGCCGGGCTGCACCACGGCTTCCAGGTCGTCGTTGGTCATCTCGGTTTCCCAGTTGTTGATGCGCACATACATTTCAGCGCCGCTCACGCTGGCCTTGGCGATCTTGTTCATGTTCTCGACGATCATCTTGCGCGCGTTTTCCTTCTCGGACGGGGGAACGGCATCTTCCAGATCCAGCGTGATGATGTCGGCCGGGATGGAGGGGGCTTTTTCGATGAATTTGGGGTTGTTGCCGGGGACATAGAAGATGGAGCGCATGACAGCCATTTGAAAAACTCCTCTGTGTAAAAGTCGTGCAAAATTGCCTTGACCATTTCACCAGGCGAAAATAATTCCGGCGCGTCCCTCCTCCTCGGGAGTGTCCGCGGGAGCAAGGCCGGCGCGATCCGGACCCGCGCGCGACGTTCATGCTGCTCGCGCTGTGCGCGAGCGATCTTCCGGTCGGCGGGACTTTGTGAGCTTTCAATAATAAATAGAAGATTGCTATTGACAAGTCAACATGTCATACCAAAAAAGTGCAAGGAATTTCGGCAGCCGCCGAAATTCGCCCGGGGCAATGTGCGCATTGAGTTTACAATTGCCGGACAGTGCGGCAGAGTAATTCAAGACATGCAGCGCCACTTTCAGCGGACTTTTTTACCTGTGCCAGCGATTATTATGAGAAGCAAACTTACAGACATACTGGGAACAAGAAGGCGCAACATCCAGCGGCCGCGCGTGCATACCGAGGTGTTGACCTGTCTTTTGGAGGACATTCAGTCCGGTATTTACCAGGAAGGGCAGAAATTGCCTTCCGAGCGGGAACTCATGGAAGAGTTCGGCGTGGGCAGGCCGGCAGTGCGGGAGGCCTTGTCCGCCCTGGGGCGGATGGGGCTTGTCGAATTGTCGCCGGGCATGCGCGCCCGGGTCTGCAAGCTGACCCTCAGGCCGCTGCTGGAGGAAATGCGCGCCACGCTGCAAATTTATTCCAGTTCGCCGGACGGCTGGCGGCAGTTGCATGATCTGCGCCTTTTTTTTGAAACCTCGGTAGCCAGGCAGCTTGCGCACAGCATCACGGACGAGCAACTGGGCCAGTTGGAAGAAGTTCTGGAAAGTCAGCGGCATTTTCTGGAGCATTCCGAAATCCGCTCCTTTGCCGAGGCGGATATCGCATTTCACCGGCTGTTGGTGGAATTTCTGGGCAACCCCTTTCTCGGCCTGCTGGCCGAAGGCTTTGCGGGCTGGCTGATCACGCCCCTCTATGCTTCCATGCAGGTACGCCGCCAGAGCGAGCGATCCTGCACGGCGCATCAGGCTGTTTTTGAGGCCTTGACCCGGCGCGATCCCGATGGCGCCGAGCAAGCCATGCGCCTGCACCTGGAAGAAATGCGCGCCATCTATCAGGTGGATACGATGGTCGAAACGCAGTGGGACAACGCGCTTTTCGCCCATGCCCCGAAACACGGCGCTGACCTCGCTTTTCCTGCGATAAAAAGCAGCCGCGGCGCGGCAGCAGCAACAGCCGTTACGCCGGAGAAAATTTCCGGCTGAGGCCGGACGTGGCCGCACTAGAGCGTTTTGCTAATAAAATTAGCTAAACGCTCTGGCGTCCGCTCCCGCGGCCGCCAGAGCAATTTCAAAGTGAAATTGCTCTAAAGCCGTCTCTCGTGGCGCGGCCCTGAACGGCAAAAGCCGCAACGGTATTTCTCCGTTGCGGCTTTTGTGGGCCGGACACCCGGCAACCTCTGTTGCCGCTGCTTCCTTTCGGACCTGACGGGGTTGGCAGTGCTGCCGCCGTCCGGCCTGGCAAAAGCTTTACCCGCAAAACGGGCTGTCTGTCAATGCGCGCGTGAGGGAAGCGAGACGCGCGCCAGAGCAGTTAGAGCATTTTCAAAGAGAAAATGCTCTAACTGCTGCCGTTATCCCAATCCCTTCTCCTGCAAGGCGAACAACTCCGTGGCATTGCTCATCACGGCTTCCAGCTCGTCCTCGCTCAGGCCCGCCATGCGTTGCAGCCGCTCCAGCTCTTCCTCCGGGTCATAGAGCGGCCAGTCCGTGCCGAACAGCAGGCGCTCTCTCGGAAAGACGGCGAACAGGGTTTTGAGCAGTTCGGGCGTGACAAAAGGAGTGCTGCTTGAGGTATCGAACCAGAGATTGTCGCGCTGCCTGCCGCCCAGGGCTTTGAGCGCGTGCTCCCACATGCGGTAGCCGCCCAGATGCGCGGCAATGATCCTGAGCCGGGGAAAGGTATCCAGAATGTGGGCCAGCTTATAGGGGCAGGAGGGATTATTCTCCGGGCGCGTGGCGTCCCCGATGTGGATTTCAAAAATAAAATCCTCCTGCGCGGCCTCAAAGATGGGCAACAGCCGCTCGTCGTTGAGCCAGAAGCCCTGAAAATCCGGATGCAGCTTGATCCCCCGCAGGCCCGCGGCCTTGATCCGCGCCAGTTCGGCCTGCCAGCTTTCATAGCCGGGATGCAGCGTCCCGAAGCCGATGACTTCAGGGTGGCTGTTCTGCAGGCTCACGGCGTAATTGTTGGCCGGGATCACCTGGGCCGGCGCCGTGGCCGCGCAGAGCACCACGCATTTATCCAGCCCCGCGTGTTTTTCCCGAGCCAGCAGGTGATCGATGGTGCCGTCGCCGGCGCAGGCCACATTATAAAAGCTGTTGAGATGATCCACGGCCTTATGGGCGATTTTGGGGTGAAAGGCGTGGGTATGGATGTCGATGAACATGGTTATGCCTTGCAGACTCCATTGACCACGTTGATCGGAGCGCCTTGCTGCCAGCGGCGGATGTTTTCGGCCATAAGATCAATGATGTTCTGCCGGGCTTTGGCGGTGGCCCAGGCCATGTGCGGCGTTATCAGGGTGTTGGGCGCGCTGAGCAAGGGGTTGCCCGGCGCGGGCGGCTCCCTGGAGAGCACATCTGTGCCCAGGCCGCGGAGGCGGCCGCTTTTCAGGGCTTCAGCCGCGGCGGCTTCATCCACCAGCGGGCCGCGCGCCGTGTTCAGCAAAATGGCGCCGTGGCGCATTTTCGCCAGGGTTTGCGCGTTGATCAGCCCGCGCGTCTCGGGCGTGAGCGGACAGTGCAGGGAAATGACGTCCGAGCAGGCCAGCACCTGCTCCAGCCCGGCAAAGGCAAAGGGCGTGTAGGTCGGCGGATTTTTGGGCACGCGGCACTGCGCCAGCACGCTCATGCCGAAAGCGTGCGCCAGCTCGCCCACCCGGCGGCCGATGGAACCGAAACCGATCACGCCCATGGTCAGACCCCGCAGGCACAGCGGGGTGCGTTTCCAGTAGCACCATTGCCCGGACTTTTCCCAATCGCCGTTCTTGACGCTGCGGGTGTGCAGGCTGGTGTGCCGGCAAAGCTCCAGCAAGAGGGCCAGGGCATGCTGGGCCACATCGTCCACGCCGTAGGCGACCACGTTGCAGACCGGGATCTTCCGCTCGGCCAGGCCCTCTATGTCCACGGTATTGTAGCCTGTGGCCAGCACGCCCACCAGACGCACGCCGTCAAGCTTGTCCAGATCCTGGCGGCGCAGCGCGGTTTTGTTGACCAGCAGCACGTCCACGCCGCGCGCCCGTTCGGCCAGTTCTTCCCCGGAGGTTTCGTCGTACACGGTCAGTGCTCCGAGAGCCTTGAGGGGAGCCCAGTCTACATCACCGGGGTTCAGCACGGCGCCGTCCAGAACGGCTATCTTCATGACAACATCCTTGGTTATGAAAGAAGTGTAGCGTGAAGCCGGGCCGGCCCGCAAGCGTGCAGAGCGGCTACAGGCACAAGAAAAGGCCGCCCCGAGCGGGACGGCCTCATAATGCCTGCGGGGGAAAGCCTAGTGGGCGATCACGCGGAAGTCGTCGCGGCGGTTCTTGGCCCAGGCAGCCTCGTTATTGCCCTGCACGGCCGGATTTTCCTTGCCGTAGCTGAGCATTTCAAGCTGGTTGGGGTTCACGCCCAGCATGACCATGTATTCGTAGGCGGCGCGGGCGCGGCGTTCGCCGAGGGCCAGGTTGTATTCCTGGGTGCCGCGTTCGTCGCAGTTGCCTTCAATGCGCACGCGGATGCTGGGATACTGCTTCATCAAGTCGGCTTTGGCCTTCAGCATTTCCTTGTACTGGGGATCAATGTTGAACTTGTCAAAAGCGAAATAGACGCGGGCGTCGGTAATCTGCTGGATGGCGGCGCGCATTTCGGGCGTAAGGCCATCGTCATAGCCGGGTTCGGCGGTGGTCTTCTTGGCGCAGCCGAAACCGGCGGCCAGGGCCAGAACTAAGGCGAGAAGAAGAGCATAACGTTTCATGGTGTCCTCCTGACAGCTCGTACTCCAAAAAAATACCTTTCCTTTCTGCACAACGCGGGACCTCATTGACCTCGCAGAAGAGATGGTATCTGCCCCTCTATTTTTGTCAAGGCATGGAAGGCGTATTCCGCACACTTTCGTAAAATTTTTTTTACCCGGCTCTGCGGGAGGGAGGAAAAAGAGCGTCAGGCGGCTTTCTCAGGCAAAATCCCTCGCAAAGCCGGATGGCGCGGGCATGGCAACAGCCTCTTCCCGGGCCGGGCCACGGCAGCGCCTTGCGCAGAAAAAAGCCTCCCGGATGCGAAAACCGCACTCCGGGAGGACAATGCGTTGCTTGCCTGCCTGTTATTTGGAGGCGCTCACCGGCATGCCCCAGCGCGGGAAGGATGCCGGGCCGCTTCCGGTGGGCACTTTTTTGGCGTCGCCGCCGTGCCGGGTGGTCAGGTAAATGCCGCGACCGCCCCCGCGGGTGGAGGAAAAGGCGATGAAGTAGCTGTCCGCGCAGAAGGAAGGCTGCTCGTCGCTGCCCGGGCCGAAGGTTATCTGGCGCTCAATGCCGGTCAGCATATCCTGCACGAAGATGCGGTGCCCGAAATCGGTCATCCGGCTGTAGACCACCAGCGTGCCGTCCGGGGAGAGGTTGGCCTCGGTGTTGTATGTGCCGTTCTTGCTCACTCTGGTCACCGCGCCGCTGTTCAGATCCTTGAGGAAGATCTGCGGGCCGCCCATGCGGGAGGAGGTGAAAGCCATCCTGGTGCCGGTGCTGTCAAAGGTGGGCGAGACGTTGATCGCGTTGCTCTGTTCCAGAATGCGCTCCTTCTGAAAAACGTGGTTGAGCAGGAAGATCACCGGGTATTTGCCGTTGGAAAGCGCCACGGCAACCTTGTTGTCCGGCATGAAGGCCGGGCCGATGACCACATTGCCCGGGAAGCGGATGCGCTGCACCTTGCCCGAGGAGCGATCCCAGACGCCCAGGGCATGGGATTTGGGATCGATGTGGGTAAAGACCACAAAGCGTCCGTCCGGCGACCAGGCCGGGGACATGGCTTCGCCCGGCATATTGGTGATCTGGCGCAGATCCCGTCCGGTGGGCTTGACCAGCCAGACATTGGCGCTCAGCTTGCCGGCCTTTTTTACAAAGGCCAGGGTGGAGCGGAAAAAGGCCCCGTTGCCGGTCAGGGCTTCCAGCAGATCCGCGCAAAAGCGATCCGCCACTTCGGGCAGGTCGCGGGTGGCGACCTTGGGATATTCCTTGCCGAACAGACGGCTGCCGGTGTTGGTCTCAAAAGCGCGGATCTGGACGGGCCTTGTGCCCTTGTCGCCGTCAGGCCAGAAGGTGGTGACCACAATGTCCGAGCCGGCCAGCTGGAAACGCTTGAAATCCAGGGCAGGCGGCTCGTAGCCCGCCAGCACGATGCCGCCCAGCACGGCTTTGGGGTCCGTAAGGCGCATGAAAGGCAAAAAGCTCAAATTCTGCTCGATCAGTTTTTGCAAAGCCGCGCCCATGCCCGTGGCCTGAGCCTGGGGAGCCGTAAGCGGGGCGGCCAGGGCCAGATTGACGATATTCTGGCCCGGACCGATGATGTCCACGCGCATGGCTGCCTGGGCCGCTCCGCCCAGAGCCAGCCAGAGCCCGAGGGCCAGGAGAAGGAAGTATTTTTTCATGGCGTCCGTATCCTCGTTCAAGGGGCGCGCCGCCTAGTGGCGCACCAGTGTAAAGGTGAGTTCCAGGGTGGTGCCGAGGCCCGCCGGGGGCGGCTGCACGCTGTTTGCCCGGCGTATGCCCTGCAGCACGAACCTGTCAAGCCGCTTATCCCCGCTGCTTTCCAGCAGCGTGGCGTTTTTGATCGCCCCTGTGGGCTCCAGAAGCAGCCGCACAGTGGCGTAATAGGTGCCGGGCGCGGTTTCCGCCGGGATAAACATGGCGTTGCGCAAATCCCAGACCACACGGGAAAGATATTTGCGGTAGCGCGGATCGTACTTGTCCTGCGCCTTGGGCTGCACGGGCCGCCCCTGGGCCGCGGGTTCCGGCGCGCTCAGGGTCAGCCGCATTTCTTCATCAGTCAGGCCCGTGGGGGAGGGCTTCTGCGATTCCGCGGGCTTTTTCGTTCCGGCGGCAACGGCTTGGGCCGCGTTTTTCTTTTGAGAAGCCTTGATCGGCGCTGTGGCCGCGCTCTCGTCGCTCACTCCGTTTTTCGCTGTGCCGGGGCGCGGGGCGCTGGCGGCAGTCCTGGCAGCGGAATCCTTGCCCCGGGGCGTGCCGGTCCAGAAAGCCAGATGCACATCCAGGGGCATGCCGTACGGCGGCGTGCCGAAACCGGCGATCTGGCGCACCGCGCCGCAGGCGGATCTGTCCAGGGCATCCATGCCCGATGTCCTGGTCGGCGTGCAGGCCAGGACCTTGCCCTGGCCGTCCAGGGAAATGCGCACTCTGACTTCAAATTCGCCTTTGAGCGCGGGCGGCGGGGCCCAGACCGCGAGCACCTTGTCAAGCACTTTGCCGGAATAGCCGTCGTTCTGGTCCGCCGCGGCCAAAGCCGCGCCAGACGCAGAGTCCGGGGTGAAGACCAAAGCCCCCAGCAGGATCAGCGCGCCCGCGCGCAACGGAAATGACATAGCATTATTCTCCTTATGGGCGACGAGGCGCGTGAAAGTGTGACCTTGCTTCAGTCTTTCACGGTTTCGTCCGACGTGAACACCAGCTCCAGTTCCGTATACCCGGATGACGGCGGAGGCGGGAACCGCCCCGCGTCGCAGGCGCGCCTCACGGCCTGGGCCGGAAGCCGGACGGCCATGCACAGCAGGGCGGCCAGCGGGAGCAAAAAACATGCGCGCAGCGGAAACGGCATGGCCTCCTTGCGGGCTAGCGCGCCATAAGTTCTTCATATCTGAAGATCAGATCCAGATCCGTGTATTCGGGCGAGGGCGGCGGCGGGAACTCCCCTGCGCGGCTGGTGCTCAGCACGGAGTTCACTGCCGAAGCGTCAAACAAGGCGTTGCCCGAGCTCTGGCTGACTTCCGCTTGCAGTACGTTGCCCTGCATGTCCACCCGGACCTTGACCACGCAGCTCAGATTGACCCGTTGCGCGGAATTGAAGCTCCAGTTGGGGCGCACGGCCAGCATAACCTCGCCCATATACAGGTTGTTCAGCCCGCCCCCGCCCGGCCCGTCGCCTTCGCCGCCGCCTCCGCCGCGGTTGCCGCCGGCCTGGCGCTGGGCCTGGGCCAGGGCCTGCTCAATGGCATTGCCCCGGTCGCCGGAATCCGCGCGCGAAGAAGCCTTGCGCCGGGCCTGCTTCAGGGCGGCGGCTACAGGATCATCTTTGGGAGCCTGCTTTTTCGGGCTTTCTTTTTTCGGCTCTGCTTTCTTTTCCTGTTTTTTCGGTTTTTCGGCAGGCTTTTTTTCTTCCTTTTTCGGCTTTTCCGCCTGGGGCTTTTCCGCTTTTTTCTGCGCAATGGGGGTGGCTTGTTCTTTGACGGGCGCCGGTTTTTTGGGTTCCTTCAAAGGTTCGGGCCGCTTGATCGGCGTGGCTTCCCTGGGGGGAGCGGGCAGGGGCGCCGGTTCCTTGACTTCTTCCCGCGCGCGCGCGGCGATTTCGTTTTTGGGCGCAGGCGGCGTGGGGGCCAGAGGCCCGTCGCCGGGTTCGCCCATGTGCCCCAGAATCGGGGAGGGCGTCCGGTTGCCGCCGGGCGCGCCCTCTACCAGGCTGATCATCACCGGCATGCTGTCAAGCCTGATCGGCGGGCTGGCGGGCCAGAACCAGATCAGCAAAAAAGCCGCCAGATGCAGGCAGAGGGAAAGAACATAGGAAGCCAGGCGCATGTAAACCTACTTCGAGGACGCGCCGGGAGCGCGCCTGCCGCCGGGGACGTCTTCGGGCTGTTCGGCCACCACGCCCAGCTTTTCAATGCCCACGGCCTTGATATGGCCCATGACCTCAACCACAATGCCGTAAGGAACTTCCTTGTCGGCCCGCAGGAAAAGGCTTTTGTTTTTTTCCTTGACCAGGCGTTGCAGGTGGCCTTCCAGCTCGTTCATGTCGTCCACGGCATATTCATCCAGAAAAATCCTGCCGTCGCGGCGCACGGTCAGGATCATATGGTCATTCTCGGTGGGCAGCACTTCCACCTGCTTGGTCTGGGGCAGATCCACATCCAGCCCCTGGCTCATCATGGGCGTGGCCACCATAAAAATGATCAAAAGCACCAGCATCACGTCCACAAAGGGCGTGACGTTGATTTCCGAGACGAATTTATTGCCGTTGCCCAGGTTGGCGCTCATCTCAGAGCTCCGTATTGCCCGTGCGCTGCACCGGGCGATGGGCATTGAGCTCGCGCTGGACGCGGTTCAGAAAGACGCCCGCGAAGTTGACCAGCAGGGTGTCTACCTGCGAGAGCTTGCCCATGAAGACATTGAAGCCCACCGTGGCGGGCACGGCCACTGCCAGGCCGACGGCCGTGGCTATCAGGGCTTCGGAAATGCCCGGAGCCACCGTGGCCAGGGAGGCGGATTTGAGCATGCCGATGGAGTGGAAGGAACTCATGATGCCCCAGACCGTGCCGAACAGGCCGATAAAGGGCGCGGTGTTCGCCGTGGTGGCCAGAAGCGAAAGGGAACGCTGCAAGCGGGACAGCTCGCTGGCCACGCCCTGGCGCAGGGAGCGGCGCACATTGTCCACCACGACTTCGCTGCTGTTGCCCAGCTCCTTGGAGCGGTTAAATTCCAGCACGCCCTGATGGGCAATATAATACAGCGGCGATGCCGGATCGGAACCCAGAGACTGCACGGCCTCGCGCAGATTGGAGGCTTTCTCGAAGCGCTCTGTGCCGCTCAGGGCTTTGCGGTTGGCGGCGTTGAGCGCAATGTACTTCTGGATCATCATACCCCAGCTGGCCACGGACATGACCAGCAGAAGCGTCAATACGGCTTTGGCCACCAGACTGGCCTGGGCAATTATCGAAAAAAAACTGAATTCCATGTGGTTCTCCGTAACAATGCGCAATACACCCGGCTGACGTTGCGCCCGTGGCGGGATGAGCGCCACCGGCTTTTGCTGCGGAGGATGCAACGAGCGGGGCATTTTTTCAAGATTTTTTTTAAAGTTATTTCGGGGCTGATTTCCAACGCAGAGCAGGAGTCCGGCGCGGCGCGCATCTTCACAAGTACCGGAAGTCATTTCAGACATGATTTCTCCCGTCAGGCGAGAGCCTGACGCGGCGGCAGAGCCGCCGGAAACGAGCCGGAAACCGCGTTTTTGGGCCAGGGGCAGCCCTGGCGTGCCCGAAAAGTCGTATTGCCAATGCCGCTGCTCTGAGTGTATGTTGCGGGCATGCCAATGCGAATAGTGTTTTGCCGTGGCCTTGCGCCGTGGCTTTTTGCCTTTTTGTGGGCTGTGGGCGTCTGTTCCGCTTGCAATGCCGTTTGGGCGGCGGCCCAGAATTCTTCCGCGGCGGCTTCCCGCGCAGGTTCCATGAAATCCGCGCCCGCGCCGCTCTACAAGGGGCAACGCCCGCAATCTCTGGAAAATGCGCATCAGGGCCTGCCGGATGCCATAACCATGCCCCAGGCCGTTGAACGCGCCCTGAAGTTCAATCCCAGCCTGGGCGCGCAGGAATCGCAGAGCCGCTCCTCGGAAGAGGGCCGCAAATCCGCGCGCGGCGCCTTTGGCCCCAAGCTGGGCATGAGCTATACGGCCGTCAAGCAGGAGAGAACGTCCTCCCCTTCCACCACGCGCCCGCCGGAACTGGGAACCTACAGTTGGGGGGTGGAAGTCTCCCAGCCGGTATTTCAGGGTTTCAGGCTGCTGGCCAGGTATCAGAAAGCCGCCTTGCAGGCGGACAGCGACAAGGCCGCCCTGCGCAATGCCGAGCTGGCCATGACCGAACAGGTGCAGACCTATTTTCTGAATTATCTGCGCGCCGAGGAAAACGTGCGCAGCGAGCGGGACTCGCTGGCCCGGCTGCGCGATCAACTGCGCATCACCACGGCCTTTTTCGATGTGGGCCTGCGGCCGCGTCTGGACGTGCTGCAGGCGGAGGTCAATGTGAGCCAGGCGGAAAACCTGCTGATCCAGGCGGAAAACAACCGCGACACCAGTCTGGCCATGCTCAATACCCTGCTGGGGCTGCCTGCCACGGCCAGGGCGGAATATGCGGGCAGGCTCGCCCATGTGCCGTTCAACCGGACTCTGGAGCAATGTCTGGAAACCGCGTACCGGCAGCGGCCCGATCTCTATATGGCCGCCAGATCCGTGGAGATCGCGGGCAAGGATCAGCGCGTGGTCCAGAGCGACTATTACCCGGAGGTGGAGGCCTATTACAACATCACGCAGACCGGCAACACCCCGGATCTGCAACGGGCGGGCAGCAGCGATCGCAGCTCGCGCGGAACCACCTGGGAGGTGGGAGCCCGCGCCACCTGGAATATCTTTCAATGGGGCACCACCTATTACGCGGATAAGCAGGCGGGCTGGCTGGTCAGCAAAATGCGCTACGAAGAGGACAACCTGAAGCTCACGGTAGGCTATGAGATCAAATCCAAATTGCTGGCCGTGCATGAGGCGCAGAAGCGCATTTCCGTGGCCGAAAAGGGCGTGGAGCAGGCAAGGGAAGCGTATAATGTGGCCCTGGCCCGGTATCAGGAGCAGGTGGGCACCAACTTCGACGTGCTTGACGCTTCCGCCAGGCTGACCACGGCCCAGGCCTCGCTGACCGGCGCCAAGGCGGATTATCTTACGGCCCTGGCCCAGATTTATGTAGCTATGGGCGAATTTCATCCCGACCTCATGCAACGGTAGGCGCTGCCCGGCTTTCGCGAAAGGCAGCGCATCTCAAGGCTCAAGGAATTCACCTTTGAGATGATTTTCTCAAAAAATTCATTTTAATTTTACATGGTTGAAAAAGGAATTTCACTCTGCAAGTGAATCCTTCCAAAGTCCAAACGCAGTGACGCCGCGCATCGTGCGCCGCAAGGCGGCGGGATTGGCTCGCGAACAGTTTTTTTCCACTCAATGAGCCTTTGCAAAGGCAAAGCGTTTCAAGAGCAAATTTCTCCAGCGCATCCGGAAGCGGACGGCAGCAGGCCGTGCCGGAATGCGGAACCGTGGGGAAGGGGCGGGATCATGCTCCCGCCGTGGCCGCAACCCCGATGCCGCGTCATGCGGCTTCGGCCTGAACTCGCAATCACGGAGCGCGCCCGTTTTGCAGCGCGTCAACAACAGGCACGGCAGACATGAACGAAGCATATCTCAGCATTACGCCTCTTGGGGGGCTCGGGGAAATCGGCCTCAACTGTCAACTGTGGGAAAGCGCGGGCGGCGTGGTCATGGTGGACTGCGGGCTGATGTTCCCGGACGACGCGCATCTGGGCGTGGACGTGGTCATTCCGCATTTCGGCGCTGTGAGGAACATTAAAGACAAGCTGCTGGGCATTGTGCTCACCCACGGCCATGAGGATCACATCGGCGCGCTGCCCTGGCTTGTGCCGGAACTCAAGGGCACGCGCATCTACGGTTCGCGCTTCACCCTGGCTCTGGTGGAGCACAAGCTGCGCGAGCACGAAATCCTGGACTGGGTGGAACTTTGCCCGGTGGACGCCAACACCGTGCTGCCGCTGGGCGATTTGAAGTTTCACTTTTTCCCGGTCTGCCATTCCATTCCCGAAGGCTTCGGCCTGGGCGTGGAAACGCCAGTGGGCCGGGTGGTGCACAGCGGGGACTTCAAAATCGACCCGCATCCCCTGGGCGGCTCGGGCACGGATTTGCAGTTGTTTCGCAACTTCGCCGGGCCAAAAGGCGCGCGCCTCTTGCTTTCGGATTCCACCAATGTGATGCGCGAGGGGCGTTCGCTCACGGAGCGGGAAGTCAAGGAGTCTCTGGGCAAGGTCTTTGATTCGGCGGAAGGCCGGATTGTGATCACGCTTTTTTCCAGCCATATCCAGCGCATCCAGGAAGTCTTCGATCTGGCCCGGGAGCACGGGCGCACGGTGGTGATCAGCGGCAAATCCCTGGCCAATAATATTGAAATGGCGCGGGATCTGGGCTTTGCCAGGCTGCCGCCCGCCTTTTTCAACGCGCACAACGGGGTGCCGGATCTGCCGGACAACCGGCTCGTGCTGGTGGTCACCGGCGCGCAGGGCGAGCCGCTCTCGGCGCTCTCGCGTATGGTTCTGGGGGGCCACCGCCAGCTCTGCATCCGCAAGGGCGATACCGTGGTCATGAGCTCGCGGATGATCCCGGGCAACGCCAAGGCCATTTCCCGCCTGATCAATGAGATGTACCGCCTGGGCGCGGAAGTGCTCTATGAGAGCGTGCACGCCATCCACGCTTCCGGCCATGCCCACAGCGAGGAATTGCGCGAAATGCTCCTGGCGGTGCGGCCCGAGCTTTTCGTGCCGGTGCATGGCGAGTATCAGCATCTGGTCAAGCACGGCCGGCTGGCCGCCGAGTGCGGCGTGGCGCAGGAGAATATCATCCTTCTGGAAGACGGCCAGCCTCTGACGCTTTTGCCCGACGCCTTCCGCCTGGAAGATCGCGTGCCCGTGGAATGCACTCTGGTGGACGGCAAGGGCGTGGGCGACGTGGGTTTTGCCGTGCTCAAGGAGCGGCGCATACTGGGCGACGAAGGCATGGTCATTGTGGTTCTGGTGGTGGATTCGGAGACAGGCAGCGTGCTGCACGGCCCGGAAATGATTTCCAAGGGCTTTGTTTTCGAGCAGCACTACAGCCACTTGCTGGAAGACGCCAAATGCCTTGTGCTGGATGAGATCGAGGCGGCCCGGCCCGGGCAGCTTACGCGCATGCAGGAGGGCATCCGCTCTTCCCTGCGGCGTTTTTTCCGCCGCGTGCTGGAACGCGACCCGGTGGTGGTGCCGATCATCAGCGAAGTGTAGAGCAGGCTCAAAAGGATCTGCCCAGGTACCCCGGCAGCACGGGCGCGGCCGTCCGCAAAACAGCCACTCGGCCCAGGCGCGAATTTCTTTTCAGACGCCCGGCAAAGGGCAGCGGTTCTGCTCTCTGCCGGGCGGTATGCTTTTTGCTCCCTTCCCCATGTAAGGAGAGACAGGCGGAAAAAAGTGCCGCGGCCCCCTGCGCGGCACGCCGGTAGCGGCACGGGCGCTTTGCCCCAAAAGGACTCTCCCGGAGGAAGCATGGCACAGCGGATCATTACCTTGAGCAAAGCGCATACGGCTCCTTATGCCCTGTTAAGCACGGTGCTGTTGGGCAGCGCATTCTTTTTCGCTTTTCTGCTCTGGCAAGGCGGCACGGCCCAAGACCCGCGCCGCGGCCTGAGCGAGTATGCGCCCGGTTTCGCGGTGGAGGCCGACGTGGTGCGCCTGGTGCGCGTGGTGCCGCTGGCAGGCGCGAGCCTGCGCAGCCCCATTGTGCGCGCCGGAAAGGATTATATGGCTGGCATGGCGCAGTAGGGCAATTTCATTTTGAAATTCTCTGGCGGCTGCCGGAGCATCTGCCGCCGCGCGCGTCAGCCGTTGGCACTGAGCGCGTTACGGAGAAAGACGACATTGATACGCCGCGCGTCCCTTTCACGCCCCCGCGACTGCGGGCAGTGCTTTCGCCTCGCCGTGAGTCCTTGCCGAAAAAATAAAAAGTCCTATTATAGAAAAATAATTTGTACAAGCCAGGGCGAAAGCCAGCTTTCCGGCATCGCAGTTTGCAAAGGCGAGGCCATGGCGTTTTTTATGTGTTCTGCGGGAAGCAAATGCGGCAGTGTAGGGGCCGATGGCTTTTTATGCCCTTTCAGAATACGTTCTCAACGCCGCTCTTTCTAAAAAAGCATCAGTCGAAAAGTCTTTCCCCTCTCAAACTTGCGGAGATTCTTCCTCGCGTTTTGCCAACCGGCGCGCCGCGCCCCGGGTTGCTATTGCGCTGTCGCCCGTCTTGACCAGGATGAAATCGTGTTCTATTTATAAACACTACCCCTCACCCTCAGGGCGTAACATCTGTATACATTGTATATGGCCGCCCGCACATCTGAAGCAAAGGTATTGCCTCCACCATGAATTGGGATTGGGACAAATTACAGGAAAAACGGCAGAGACAGCAGGGGCAGAATCCGCCCCCCCGGCCCCCCCGCGATCAGGATGATGAGGCGTCGGAGCGCGGCGAGCCCCGCGCCAGGCGCACTCCCTTTGGCAAGGGCAGGCAGTCGGACGGCAATCCGTTCAATCGTCTTTCCCAAATGCGCGTGCCCAACGGGCGAGCGGTGATTCTGGTCGTGCTTGCCGTTGTGGTTCTATGGCTGTTGTCGGGCATTTACATCGTCAACCCCGATGAGCAGGGCGTGGTGCTGCGCTTCGGCAAGTATGACCGCACGGAAGGCCCCGGGCCGCATTATGCCTGGCCTGTGCCCGTTGAATCGGTCTACAAGCCGCATGTCACCCAGGTGTTGCGCAGCGAGGTGGGGTTCCGCTCCGTGGGGCAGAGCGCCACCTTCCAGCAGGGCCAGTTGCGGACAATACCCGAAGAAGCCTCCATGCTGACGGGCGACG
Source organism: Desulfovibrio sp. ZJ200 (assembly GCF_011039095.1). Taxonomy (NCBI): domain Bacteria; kingdom Pseudomonadati; phylum Thermodesulfobacteriota; class Desulfovibrionia; order Desulfovibrionales; family Desulfovibrionaceae; genus Desulfovibrio; species Desulfovibrio sp. ZJ200. The sequence goes on from NZ_JAAKEH010000011.1 coordinate 45,975, forward strand.
AAAATATCGTCAATGTCCAGTTCAGCGTGCAGTACAAGATCAGCGATCCCGTGCAATATCTTTTCAATGTGAGCGCGCCTACCGCACTTGTGCGCAACGCGGCCGAGGCCGCCATGCGCGAAGTCATCGGCAACAGCCAGATCGACTCCGCGATCACTGACGGCAAGCTCAAGATCCAGAGCGAGGCCACGCAGCTTCTGCAGCAGATTCTCAATCGCTATGGAGCGGGCATCCAGGTCATAGCCGTGCAGTTGCAGGACGTGCATCCCCCGCAGGACGTCATCGACGCCTTCAAGGATGTGGCCAGCGCCCGCGAGGACAAGAGCCGGATCATCAATGAAGCCGAAGCCTACCGCAACGAGCTTTTGCCCAAGGCGCGCGGGCAGGCGGCGGCCCTGCGCAACCAGGCCGAAGCCTACAATGCCACCCGGGTGCGCACTGCCGAGGGCGATGCCTCCCGTTTCGATGCCCTGCGCCAGGAGCATGCCAAAGCCCCCAAGGTCACGGAGCAGCGGCTGTATTATGAAGCAATGGAAGGAATTCTGTCCGGCGCGAAAGACAAGGTGCTGATGGACGGCGCAGCCGCCGGCCGCGTGTTGCCCTATCTGCCGCTGCCCGGCCTGGACCAGCCTCAGGCCCCCAGGGGCCCGGAGAAAAAGTAATGCGTAAAAATCCGCTGCTTCTGACTGTCCTGGCACTCGTCGTCGTGATTTTTGCCAGCCAGTGTTTCTTCACCGTACACCAGACCCAGAAAGCCCTGGTGCTGCAACTGGGCGAGCCGCTTTCGCGGGTGTACGGGCCGGGCCTGCATTTCAAGCTGCCCTTTATTCAGAACGTGGTCTATTTTGATTCCCGCGTGCTGGATTACGAGGCACGCTCGCGAGAAGCCTTCACCGTGGACAAGAAGGCCATCGTGCTTGATAACTACGCCCGCTGGAAGATCATCAATCCGCTCCAGTTTTACCGCACCATGCGCACCATACCCGGGGCGCAGGCGCGTCTGGACGATGTGGTCTATTCACAGTTGCGGGCTTTGATCGGCGCGTACACCCTCACCGAGGTGGTGTCTTCCCAGCGCGCGGCGATCATGAAGGAAGTGACCAACAAGGTCTCGGAGCTGATGAAGCCTTTCGGCGTGGAAGTGCTGGATGTGCGCATCAAGCGCACGGATTTGCCGGCGGAAAACCAACGGGCCATTTTCGGACGCATGCGCGCCGAGCGCGAGCGCCAGGCCAAGCAGTACCGTTCGGAGGGCGAGGAGGAATCCACGCGCATCCGCTCGGACGCGGATCGCCAGAGCGCCGTGATCCTCGCCGAAGCCGCCCGTGAGGCGCAGATCGTGCGTGGCGCGGGCGACGCCAGGGCTGCGTCCATCTATGCGGAGGCCTACAACAAGTCGCCGGAATTTTATGCCTACCAGCGTTGGCTGGAGGCCATGCGCAAATCCTTCAAAGACAACAGCAAAATGGTGCTTACCAATCAAGCGCCGCTTCTTAATCTGCAACAATGACAACGCGGCCCTGAGCCGCGTTATGGAGTCGCCTCATGCCTGCCTTTGCAGAGATATACGAACGCATCAAGCTGGCCACCAGCAGCCGCACCCAAGTGGAACTGGCCGAAGTGCTGGATATTCGCCAGTCGAGCATTTCAGACGCCAAACGGCGCAATTCCGTGCCGGGCGACTGGTATATGAAGTTGTTTGAAAAGTTCGGCCTTAATCCTGACTGGCTCAAGCAGGGAGTAGGGCCCATGTATCTGCGCACCGAGCACGGCTACATGCCGCAGGACGCGCCGGCCGCTCTGGCCGAAAGCGCGGCCCATTACGGTGATGCCCTGGCCAAGCATTCCGTTTCCACGATTTTCGACATGCAGTGCGCGTATAACGACAAGGCCTCCCGGCCGGAGCTGACGCCGGTGGGCAAAATCGCCTTGCCGCTTTCTCTGGGACGGGAAGGCCTTCTGGTGCTGCGCATGCGCGGGGCCAACATGAGCCCCCTGATCCTTCCCGGAGCGCATTTGGGCGTGGATACTCTGGACAATACCGTGGTTTCCGGCCAGATGTACGCCATTTTTGCGCCCAATGAAGGGCTTATGCTGCGCCGCGTGTTTTTGAACAGCGCGCAGGACGGCTATCTGCTGCGCTCGGAGAGTCCGGATTTTCCCGAAACCGCATTGACGCCCGAACTGCTGGCCAAGCGCCTGTTGGGCCGGGTCGTCTGGATTCTGCAGGAGCTGTAAGCATGCGCCCTTGGCGGCCGCGGCACAAAGCCGTATGCTTTTGCCGGGCTTTTTTGCCGGGCTGCTTTTTGACCATTTGTTTGTTGCTCGCCGCCTGCGGCGGGGCCCAAACGGCTTCACCGCCGCCCGCCGCAGGCGCGACGGGCGACACAATTTCAGATCCTGTTCCGCCGCAGGCCGCGGAGTTTGGCAGTCCATCCGAGTTATCCCCAGCCACCCCCGCGGCTGCCAGGCCCACGCCGACGCTTTCCCCAAACCGGGGCGCGCCAGCCTCAAGCGACTCTGCAAGCGTGTCGGCGCCGGGCGGCCATACGCAGGCCGCGCCGCCCGGCCCGGCTGCGGGCATTGCGCCTGTGTGGCAGCCCCTGGCCCGCCGCCTGGCCGCAGACGGTCTGGCCGGCCCCGAGGTGGACAGGCTGCTGGCCACGCTGGGGAATACGCCCAGCCAGTCGCCCATGGGCCGCAAGATGCGCGAGCTCTATCTGCGGCGTTTTTTCCCCAGGCCGCCTTCGGGCAAGCCCGCGCCCTTGTATTACAAGGGCGTGGTCACAGAGCGCAACGCCCGGTTGTGCCGGGAGTTTATCGCGGCCAACGCGCAGGCTTTTGCCCGCGCCGGGGCGCGCTACGGCGTGCCCCCGGCCATTGCCGCATCCCTGCTTTTTGTGGAGACGCGCCTCGGCAAGGTGCTGGCCGACGTGCCTGAAAATGCCTTTTACACCCTGGCCAGCATGGCGGTGAGCCGCGAGCCGCAAAGCATCAGCCAATGGCTGCCGCGCATGCCCGGCTATGAGCAGCATCTGGACTGGTTTGCAGCAACCATGCCCAGGCGCGCAGACTGGGCGTACAAGGAAGTGCGCGCCTTGCTGCAGCATCTGCTGCGTGAGAAGGCCGATCCGCGCACGCTCCCCGGTTCCATTTATGGGGCCGTGGGTCTGTGCCAGTTTATGCCCTCCAATATTGCCGTCTACGGCGCTGACGGCGACGGCGACGGAAAAGTGGATCTTTTCAGCGTGCCCGACGCGGTGGCCAGCCTGGCCAACTATCTGGCCAGACACGGCTGGAAGCCGGGGCTCGCGCGCGACCGGCAGCACAAGATCCTGATGGCCTACAACCATTCACAAACCTATGCCAACACCATCCTGGCCCTGAGCGATCTGGTGACCCGAGCGCCTGAGAGCCCATCGGCGAAATCACGCTGAAATCCACGGACAGAGAAAAGTGCCTTGCGGAGATAGAGCATTTTCCTTTTGAAAATGCTCTGCTGACGCGAAAGCGGCAGCCGCCGCAACGCGCGTACATTCAGGCGAAAACCGCGTTTTTCGCCTGAATGCCACCTTTGACTTTCAGAAAAAGTCAAAGGTAATCTGCTCTAGGACTGCCCCCTGCGGCAGAGATGGGCTTGATACGTAAAACCGTTGTGCCTCCGGCTCTTCGGACGGGGAGGAGCTTCGCAAGCCCTGAGGCCGGACATGCAGCGGCGCTTCAGGGCAGATTCACACATTATCCGGTTCGCCTTCAGGCGCGCGGCAAACCGGGGCGCGCTCAATTGAGCGAGAAGGGAACGTCCGCCAGCGGCGGCCTGTGCAGGGTCAGCAGCGCGCTTTCCAACTGCGCCAGAAGACTTTTCAGCCCTTCGCCGCTTTTGGCCGAAACCGGCAGGGCAGTTGGAAAAGCGTCGGCCAGCTCGGCTCTGGCCGGGGCTTCCAACTGATCCCATTTGTTGAGCACCAGCAGGCGCGGCACGCGATTCAGTTCCATTTCGGCAAGGATTGCTTCCACGGCCGCAATCTGCTGCAACAGGTCGGGATGCGAGGCGTCCGCCACATGCACCAGCAAATCCGCCGCGTCCAGCTCTTCCAGCGTGGCGCGGAAGGCGTCGGTCAGCTCTTTGGGCAGATTGCGGATAAAGCCCACGGTATCGGCCAGAATGATTTCTTTTTCAGCAGGAAAGCGCAGCCGCCGGGTGGTCGGGTCCAATGTGGCGAAGAGCTTGTTTTCAGCCCGCACTTCCGAGCGGGTCAGCGTGTTCAGAAGGGTAGACTTGCCGGCATTGGTATAGCCCACCAGCGCGGCCAGGGGAATGCCCTGGCGCGAGCGGCGGCTTCGGGTGAAGGCGCGTTGCCGCCGCAGCTGATCCAGCTCTTTGCGCAGCCGCGTCATGCGCTCGCGGCTTTTGCGGCGATCCGTTTCCAGCTTGGTTTCACCGGGCCCGCGGCCGCCGATGCCGCCCATCAGCCGATCCATGGCCCGGTTTTTGCCCACCAGACGCGGCAGGGTATACCGCAACTGGGCCAGCTCTACCTGGAGCTTGCCTGCTCTGCTTACGGCGTGCTGCGCAAAAATGTCCAGAATAAGCTGGGTGCGGTCAATGACCTTGCGCTCGGTGATGTCAGCCAGATTGTGCAGCTGCGTGGGCGAGAGCTCGCCGTCGAAAACCAGCATTCCCGCGCGGCCCTGCAGGGCCAGCACTTCCAGTTCCGCCACTTTGCCTTTGCCCAGGATCAGGCGGGGGTTGACCTGCGCCACGCGCTGCACCATGCGCCCGGCTACAATCAGCCCGGCTGTGCGGGCCAGTTCGGCCAGCTCGTCCAGGTTGCGCTCCTGCAAAACCCGCGGCAGGGTCGCCACGGAGACCAGCAGAGCGCGCGGCGCGTCGCCGGCCTGGCGGGCATCCTCGGCGCTGCGGCCCAGTTCCGCTTCCAGCGCCTCGGCTGTGGCTGAAAACTGCGCGACCGTATGATCCCAGGGGCGCGGCGGTTCCAGATGGTAAGGCTTGTCTGCCGCGCCCGAGGGCAGCAGATGCGCGGCCTGCCATTGCACAGGCTCGCCTGCCGGGTTCACGCTGAGCGTGATGATCGCGTCCAGCCGCAGGAAGAGCATATCCATGAGGTCTTCCTGGCTCACGCCGTCAGGCGAAAGGTGGGTATGCAGGAATCGCAGGCCGCGCAGACGATCCGCGCCGGAACGGCCGCGCGGCAGTTCGGGAATCAGAATGCTTGCAGGCTCGCCTACCAGAACCATGTTCACCCGGCCCTTGCGATCGATAAGCAAACCCACCTGCCGCCCCACGGCGCGCGAAAGCAGCGCGAGCTCGCGGGCCTGCTCAATGGTATAAACGTCTTCGGTCGGAAAACGGCGGTTGAAAAGCCGGTTCAGCGCGTTGATCTGACTTGGCTTGAGGCCTTGCAGGTTGCCTTCGGGTTTAGAGATGGGGAACTCCTGGGGTTAGTCGGCGGAGAATACATGCGCAGAGCGTTTTGCTAATTTCATGAGCAAAACGCCCTAGGGCCGCAGATAGGACGTGATCAGCGCGTCATAGCGCGAGGTGGCCTCAAAGGCCCGCGAGGCCATAATCTGCCGGAACTCCAGGCCCACGGTCATTTCATTCTTGCGCATTTCATCCATTGCCGTGCCGTACCATTGCGGCGAGGGCAGCACCAGGACGCTGTGAAAGTTTTTGGCCGCAGCGCGCAGCATGCAGGGGCCGCCGATATCAATTTCCTCCACGGCTTCTTCCAGAGAAAGGCGACGCTCCACAGCGCCGGCAAAGTCGTAGAGGTTGACGCAGACCAGGTCAAAAGGCCGGATGCCCTTTTCCGCCAGGGTCTGCAAATGGAAGGGATCGTCCTTATTGGCCAGGATGCCCGCGTGGATTTTGGGATGCAGCGTTTTGACGCGACCGTCCAGAATTTCCGGAAAACCCGTCACCGTGCTTACGGCGGTGACGGGCAGCCCGGCCGCGCAGAGCACTTTCTGGGTGCCTCCCGTGGAGATCAGCTCCACGCCGCGCGCAACAAGAAATGTGGCGAAATCCACAAGCCCGCTCTTGTCTGTGACGCTCAAAACAGCGCGACGGATGGGCAATCTTTCCATGAGGCACTCCTTGCAGACGAAACGTATACCTGCCGGCGAGCGGATTCAGTGTCAGATCCGACGATCAAAAACACTTTTCATGTACCGGAAAAAAAAACTCTTCGCAACGGCCTGTGCGCAGGCAGGCTTTTCGGATGCCGCGCCTTGTGGGAGACCTTTTCACATTGCTTGCTCTCCTGCGCGGGCCGGGGTATTTTGCCGCCAGTGGAGGGAGTATGCTGATCAAACTTGTTTCCTGGAATGTAAACGGCCTGCGGGCCCTGGCCGCCAAAAGCGATTGGCGCTGGTTCGCGGAAACGGACGCGCAGATTGTGGCCTTGCAGGAAACCAAGGCCCATCCCGATCAGCTCACGCCGGAAGTGGCCGAGCCCGCCGGTTGGCAGGCGCACTGGGACTCAAGCCATGTCAGGAAAGGTTATTCGGGCGTAGCCGTATTCAGCAAGATCGCCCCTCTGGCCGCGCGGGCGGAACTGCCCGAGCCCGCCTACCAGGGCGAGGGGCGTTTGCTGCATCTCGAATTCGCGGATTTTCATTTTTTCAACGGGTATTTCCCCAATGGCGGGGCCGAGGAGTTGGATGAAAACGGCAAGCCCACAGGGCGATTCAGGCGTGTACCCTATAAAATGGGTTTTTTCGAGGCATTTCTGAGCTATGCCGAAGAGTGCCGCCAAAGCAAACCGATTGTGGTCTGCGGGGATTTCAACATTGCCCACAAAGCCATTGATCTGGCACGCCCCAGGCAAAATGTGAAAAATACCGGTTTTCTGCCCGAAGAACGCGCCTTTTTGGATCGTTTCACAGCAATGGGCTATGTGGATACCTTCCGCCAGGTGCATGGCGACAAAACCGGCTGCTATTCCTGGTGGTCGTATAAAACACGCGCGCGGGCAAAGAATATCGGCTGGCGCATTGATTATTTTTTTGTTTCCGAAGAACTGGCGCCGGCCATCCGCGACGCCTGGATTGAAGACCAGGTCTACGGCTCGGATCATTGCCCGGTGGGCCTTGCCCTGGATCTGTAGCGCCTGCCCGCATTTCTGCCGCCACAGCAGCACTGACGGCGGCACGATGCGGCGCGGGTTCTGCTTTCCATTTTGCGCCTTGCCGCCCGAAAAAGTCGGATTTTTGCGGACGGCATTGCAATGAGGGCTGCCCACTGGGAACGGCCCGCAGAGCGTTTTGCTCATGGAAATCAGCTAAACGCTCTGGCGGCAGCGGGAGCGGACGCCCGCGCCGAATGAGCCTGAAAACCACGCTTTTCAGGCGCTTGTCCCGCTTGCGGGGGCTTGTCCCGCTTGCGGGGAAATGATGGCAGCGCCGCTTTTGAAATTGAATAATTTCAAAACAAAATGCTCTAAAGGGAGACGGGCTGGGCGGAAAGGGCGCTCCGGCCGCGCGTATGCAGCGCCTTTTGGTCTGCGCGGCCTGGGGTCTCATTTTGGGAACTGTTGCAAACGCTTCCCGAGTCCGCGTCTGGATCAACTCTTGAGTTTTTCTGCAACGTAGTGTAGCCATTTAGGAAACAACGGGCGTGAAATGCCCGGCCTTTCAGTCGGGCACACGCAAGCATCGGGGGCATCCATGCCGCAGGTTGCAGCACGCATTAACGACGATCAAGAACGCTGGCTCAAAGATTACTTCCGCACCAAAAGCGCCGGAGCGGAATTTATTCTGCCGTGGGCAGTGGATACCTTTTTCCGGGCCGTGACTGCTATCAAGCAGATGTTCAGCGCAGCCGAATTGAAGACCATTGTCGAGGCTCACAAGGATATAAAGCTGATGCCTGATCACACGCGCCTGTCCTACCTTTTGCTGCAGGTCACGGACGCTTGCGAGCTCAACAACGTGCATTTGCGCCACGGGGCCAGCAAAACCAGCCTGGAATCAAAACTCAAAGGCCTGGACGATACGCAGGCAACGGCTCTGATGGTCTGGGCTTCGGCTTTTTGGGTCAGCCGCAATTGCTCTGCGGAGAACCTTGACGAGTATATCAGAAGCTACTGATCACCCCGCGTTTTTTGAGCGTTCCAAGGCCGCATGCGCGGCCTTTTTCAACGTCCGGCCCTGTTGCGGGCGAATCCCTGCTTCACAGTCAAACAAAGGCGAGAACCGATGATTAAAATCATGCGGGCCAAATTGCACGGCATCCATGTGACCGGCTGCGCCCTGAACTATCACGGCTCGATCACGCTGGACCCGCAGCAATGTGCGCTGGCAGGGATTTATCCGCTGGAATTTGTCTATATCTGGAACAAGAACAACGGGCGGCGTCTCTCAACCTATGTCATTTACGGCGAGCCCGGTTCAAAGTGCTGCATTTTGAACGGCGCAGCCGCGCGGCATTGCTGCCTGGGAGACGAGGTGATCATCTGCGCTTTTGAATACGTCAACGATCCCGCGGAAATTGCTTCACGAAAGCCTGTGGTGTTGACGTTTGCCGACGACAACACGGTGCAGGAGCGTTTGCTCTATGCGGTGGGCGGCAAGCCGGACACAGGCTTTGAATTCAGCATTCTTTCCTCGCCGCTGCATTAGAGCGTTTTTTGATTGAAAATATCCGCTTGAAATGAGCTACGTTCCCCGGAAAAGTTTACAAAATCCGTGCGCTATTCATTGTACAGCGTGAGGTAAAGATCGCCCTGCCAGGGGCCGACCCGCCTGCCCAGGCCACGCAGGCGCACGGGCTTGCCAACGCTGAAATCAGGCGGCAGGGTTATCTCAACGGTGTGCAGCTCGCCGGAAATCCCGCGGCGGATTTGCAGGCGCACATGCCTGCCCGGGGCCAGTTTGGCGGCCGGGAGTGTCAGGCTCTGCTCCTCATCGATCTGACGGCGCAGCCAGTCTTTGACGATGCCTGTAACGCCCTTGTTGAAATCCGTGTTCCATTTGGACGTGCCCCAGGCCAGATTGCCCTGATGGAGCCTGGTGTTTTTCTTTTCCCGGGCCTCGGCGGGGCGGGGCCGGGAGGTATTTTTTTTCGCCTCGTCCTGACCATCCGCCTGTTGACGATTCAATTCACTGTAAATATCCTCAAAAACACGCCGGGCAAAAGGATCATTGAGCAGATCCCGGAGCACATCCTGTTCCGCATAGCCGTTCCGGCTTTCTTCAGCCTGTTCGCGCCGGGATGGGCCCTCCGCCGGACCGGTTTGCCCATTGGCCTCTTTTGCTTCGTGGGCAGCGGACTGAGCGTGCTCTGCCGCGCGGCTTTCTTCTGCCTTTCCTGCCCCGGTTTGTGGTCCGGAAGCCTCTTGCCCCCTCTCGGGCTCCTGCTTTTTCTGATTCTGAGGCTGCGCGCCGGCCCGCTCTGCTGTATTCTGTCGCGTCTGGGCCTCGGGCCGCCGGGCCTGCTTCTTTTCCCTGTTCTCGGCAGCGGGTTTGAGCACCCCCGAAAGGGCCACATAGGCCTCATTGAGCAATTGAAACTGTCGGCTGGCCTCGGGATTGTCAGGGTTCAAATCCGGATGGAGCTCAAAAGCGCGCCGTCGGTAAGCCCGTTTCAGGGCTTCCAGATCAGCTCCTTTCTCGAGCATGAGAATGGCATAGCATTCCTTGACGGAGAGCTGGCGTGGCTTGCGTCGCATCTTACTTGAGAATCAGCGCGTTGGCTTCGCAGGAAGGGTCGTTTGCAATGAGCCCATGCGCACGCAAATAGCCGCGCCCCAGCCGGGAGAAAACCGCATGTTCCACCTCTGGCGCGATGCCCGGGCAAAATTTTTTGGCCAAAGCAAGGCTTGCCGGATCTTCCAGATTGCCGCGAAAAAAAGGCCAAGCCCGGCAAATGGCCGGTTTCGCCTCATGCACGCCGCAACCCTGACCCTGCCTGAAAAAAATGCAACGATCGTCCTCGCCGGAGCGTATTTTCAACTTGCCGTTGGAGCGCTCGCCGTACCGCGCAATGACTTCATCGGCCGCAAGATTCAAAAACGCGCAAAGACGCGCGAGATCCGCCGGGCCGACCACAATGCCGCCACGGCCTTCACAGCAGCGGCCGCACATGCGGCAGGCAAAAACGGTTTCCGTATTCCAAACGACCATCAGAAGGAAGCCCTGCGATTTCAGTGTTGCTGCGCGTTGCCCAGAAGGCGGGCATGTTCCACCATCAGGCAGGCGTTTTCAACAATCTCAACGCCCGTGCCTGCAAGTATTTCGCTCACCTCAGGCGAGCTGATGCCCAGTTGCATCCAAAACAGTTTCGGCCGCCAGGGCAGGGCCGGGATTTCGCGCGCATGCCCCGGGCAATGCGGCGGCGCGCGAAAAACATCAATCACATCCACCGGCTCAGGCAGAGCCGCCAGATCGGGAAAAGCCGCCAGGCCCCAGACCGTCTTGCGCGCCGGATGCACCGGATATACGATATAGCCCTGATGCAGCAGATAACGGCCCACAGTGTCCACCGGCTGGCCGGGCTTGTCCTTGGCGCCCAGAACGGCTATGCGGCGGGCATTTTGCAGGATGGTGCGAAGAGCAGTATGGTCAAGCATGAGAAAACCCGTCTCTTGCCTCGCGCGGCACAAAGGCGCGGCACAAAAGGATGCGTGAAAAACGCGGAAACCGGCGCTGCAACCGGGCCTGCATACATTTTGAAAAAGACGCGGCGCGTTCTGACTGCCGTTGCCTGTGCGCCGAAATACCGGCATTGCCGCTCATTGCCGTCAGCCTTTTTCTATTGTGAGTGATTACCATAGCTGCCTCTGGGAAAATGCGCAAGCCGCCGGTTGCGCATTGTCAGGGCTGACGCATCTTCTGCGGCAGCCCTGAGTGCATTGTGCGCTGGTCCGACATTTGAGCGGCGCGGTCGCTCTTGCCGCAAACCCCGGCCTGTGGTAGGCCCTGCGGCACTGCTGCGCGAAAAAAAGGTCATAACTATGCTGCTGTGCTTGCGGACAACGAAAAACGCCTGGGTTTGGGCAGCGGCCGTGCTCACGCCTTTGGCGTACTTGTGGCTGTACACGCCCTACGGCATGGACACTACGGATTTCGGCTATTTTTACGGCTATGCCTGGCGCATTCTTCAGGGGCAGGTTCCGTACCGGGATTTTTATTATATCAAGCCTGCGTTGCCTTTGTACTGGCACGCTTTCTGGATGTGGCTCACGCCCGAAAGTCTCAATGTGCTGGCCGGAAAAGCCGGTTTTGTGGCGGGCATGCTGGGCGCATCCTGGTTTGCCGCGCTTTTTCTGCGCAAATTGTACCGGCTGGAAGATCTGGATCTGCCGCTGCCCCTGCTTGCCACTCTGGGTTTTGTCTGGGGTGTGCATAGTTTTCCGCATATGCCCTGGCATACGGTGGACGGCATTTTATTCGCCGGCGCGGCCCTTTGGGCGGCCGTATGCGGTTGGCCCTGGGCGGCAGGCATTCTTGCGGGCAGCGCCATGCTCTGCAAGCAATCCTTTTTGCTCATGCCTTTCGGCGTGCTGCTGCTGATTTGGCTGACGCGGCCCCGGCGGCGCGAAGTTTTTTATTGTCTGGCTGCCTGGCTGGCCTTGCTGGCTCTTGTTTACGCGTTCTTGCGCCATGCCGGGGCCTGGGCGCCGTTTTTGCGCATGACCACCGGGCAACTGGATATCCGTGAAGCCCTGGATGCAGGCATACTGATTTATCTCCGGCAAAACTGGTGGCTGCCCGCTCTGGCCATGCTGCCCCGGCTCGCGGCGCATGCGGCTAAAAAAAACCTGCCCGCGGCGGGCCAGCCCGCTTATATCTATCTGCTCTTGCTGGCGGGCTGTTATATCTTTGAAGTTCTGCGCGGCAAAACCTGGATCGGGTACGGTCTGTCCTGGCCCACGCTTTTTATGATTTTGGGCGGCGTCTGCATCCTGTTCCCCCAGGTTTTTTTGACAAGATGGCTGCGCGACGGGATTGCGCCGCACCCGCGCCTGCGTGCCTCCGCGGGTTTGGGCGTGGGGCTGCTGACGGCCTGGTCCGTCGCGATCAGCGGCGGTTATAAGATCCCGGCTTTTTTTGCCGTTCCCCTGCTGTTTTCGCTGCTGCTGATTCATGTCCGGCTGGGCGGCAAGGCGCGCCCTCTCGCCTGGTTCGCGCTGTTGACAGGGCTGCTGATCTTCGGGATCGGGTACCAATATCCCTATGTCTTCCCCACGCGGCCCATGCCTCGAAGCGCTCTGACGCTTGACGCCGGGCAGATCTATCCCAAGGCGCGCGGCGTGATGGTCGATGCGCAGATGTATGCCAAGCTGGCGGAGCTGAAGCAATTGCGCGCCAAATACGGGCCGCGTTACAAGACGCTGCCCGGCTTTTCCTTTGCCTATTACCTTGCTGACGATCCGCCGATGTACGGCTCGGATTGGCTCATTGACTGGGAAATCAACGCCGAAGTCGATGCGCTTTATGCTGAACTGCTGCAAAAGAAGCTGACAGTCTTTATGGAACGGGATCAGATGGATACGCTCAAGGCCGACGCCTATGAGCGTGCCGGATACTCCGTGCCCCAGCGAGTGCGGCGTGAGTGGCGTATCGTGGAGGAAACGCCGCATTTTGTGGTTTTTCAGCCGCCCCTTGCCGCGTCTGCGCAGGATTACGGGGGCGGGCAAAGGCAGGAATAGGCTTGGAAAAACAGGAAGGATCGGAATAAGGGAGCCGTCACGGTCCTTACAGCCGCGACATTGGTAAGGATGTCGCTCTCAAGGACCGCGCCGGCAGGCCATACCCGCCCGATCTGCCGAGCTGACTTTGAAAAGTGCGAAAAATTCTGGACACAACCACACAACCACTTTGAGATTATGCAATCTCAAAGGTAATCTGCTTTCGATTGCAAGCAATGCGCCGATTTTTTCCCGGAGGGCCGGATGACAAAGCCCCGATTTGTGCAAATCGGGGCTTTGTCAAATGCCTGAGAGCTCGCGGCCTTCGTCCTGAAAAAAGAGCTTACCAGGTGAACAATGGAAACTGGCGGGCAAAGTCTTCCACGTTTTTGCGGATGCGCGCAAGCTCCTCGGCATTGTTGCGTCTTTCCAGAGCGTCCAGGATAAAGCCGCCCACTGTGGTCATGTGTTCCTGCCGCAGGCCGCGCGTGGTCAGGGCCGCGGTGCCCAGGCGGATGCCCGAGGTCACAAAGGGCGAGCGGCTTTCAAAGGGCACGGTATTCTTGTTCACGGTAATGCCCGCCTGATCCAGGGCCTGTTCGGCTTCTTTGCCGGTGATGTCCTTGTCGGTCAGATCAACCAGCATGAGGTGGTTGTCCGTGCCGCCGGAGACGAGATCGAAACCGGCGTCCGTCAGGCAGTGCGCAAGGGCCGCGGCATTGTCGATCACCCGCTGCTGATAGGCTGCGAAGGCCGGGCGCAGGGCTTCGCCGAAGGCCACGGCCTTGGCCGCCACCACATGCATCAGCGGGCCGCCCTGGATGCCAGGAAATATCTGGCTGTTCAGGGTCTTGGCGTAGTCTTCGCCGGAAAGAATCATGCCGCCGCGCGGCCCGCGCAGGGTCTTGTGCGTGGTGGTTGTGGTAACGTGGGCATGGGGCAGAGGGCTTTCGTGCAGGCCCGCGGCCACCAGGCCCGCGATATGAGCCATGTCCACCAGCAGCTTGGCTCCCACCTCGTCGGCAATGGCCCGAAAACGGGCAAAGTCGATGCGGCGCGGGTAGGCGCTGGCTCCGGCCATGATCACGGCGGGCTTGTGCTCGCGGGCCAGAGAAGCCACTTCCGCGTAATCAATGCGCCCTGTTTCCCTCTGCACGCCGTAGGAAACAATCTTGAAGAGACGGCCGGAAAAATTGACCGGGCTGCCGTGGGTCAGATGGCCGCCGTGGGAGAGGTTCATGCCCAGAATGACATCGCCGGGCTTGAGAAAAGCGAAGTAGGCGGCCATATTGGCCTGGGAGCCGGAGTGGGGCTGCACGTTGACGTATTCGCAGCCGAAAAGCTTTTTGGCGCGATCCTGGGCAAGCGTTTCCGCAATATCCACATATTCGCAGCCGCCGTAATAACGCTTGCCGGGATAGCCTTCCGCGTATTTGTGGGTCAAAATGCTGCCCTGGGCCTGCCGGACCGCCGGGGAAACGAAGTTTTCAGAGGCAATCAGCTCAAGCTTGCTTACCTGGCGATCCGCTTCCAGGGCAATGGCGCGGGCCAATTCCGGGTCCTGAAGCAAAATCTCATCCATGAAGGCTCATCCTTTGCTAAACGTATGCTGCCCGCCGAAGCGGCGGGCAGGTATGCCGGATTGACCGCACTCGTGCGCCCGGCGGCTCATGCCGCGGGGCGCGCCCGTCAGGCATTCCATTTTTTCAGAATCAGGCTGGCATTGGTGCCCCCGAAACCGAAGGAATTGCACATGGCATATTCACAGGCGATTTTTTGGGAGCCGTCGGCCATGTAATCCAAATCGCACTGCGGATCGGGATTTTCCAGATTAATGGTGCCGGGCAAGATTTCATCATGCAGGGCCAGGGCTGTGAAGACCGTCTCAATGCCGCCTGCCGCACCCAGAAGATGACCGGTCATGGATTTTGTGGCGGAAATTTTGATTTTTTTGGCATGGTCGCCAAAGACCAGCTTGATGGCCTTGGTTTCGGTGCTGTCGTTGAGTTGCGTGGATGTGGCATGGGCATTGATATGGCCCACAGCCGAGGGCGGGATGCCTGCCTCATGCAAGGCGTTTTGCATGGCCCGGGCCATGCCCTCGCCGTTTTCGCAGGGGGCGGTCATATGATAGGCGTCTCCGGACGCTCCGTAACCCGCAAGCTCAGCGTAAATTTTCGCGCCGCGGGCCTGGGCCGACTCCAGGGACTCCAGCAGAAGGAGCCCCGCGCCTTCGCCGATCACAAAACCGTCGCGTTTGGCGTCAAACGGACGCGAAGCGCGGATTGGCTCGTCATTATAGTGGCTGGAAAGCGCTTTCAGGGCAGTAAAACCGGCCACGCCCAACGGCGTCACCGTGGCTTCCACCCCGCCGGAAATGGCCGTGGCGACCCGGCCCAGAAGAATCTCGCTGTAGGCGGTGCCCACGGCGTGGATGGCCGAGGCGCAGGCCGTGGTGGTGACGATGTTCGGGCCTTTGGCGCCGGTAAGGATGGAAATCTGCCCCGGCCCCATGTTGGAAATGAGCATGGGAATCATGAAGGGAGAAATCTTGTGGGGGCCGGATTCCAGCAGTTTGGCATGGTAGGTTTCAATAGTATGCAGGCCCCCGAGGCCGATGCCCAGAATCACCGCAGTATCATAGGCGTTGGCCTCGGTGACCTCAAAGCCGGAATCCTGCAGCAGCATTTTGGCGGCAGCCACGGCAAACTGGGTAAAGCGATCCATGCGCCGCACCTGCTTGGGCGGCATATACGCTTCGGGCGCAAAATTTTTCACTTCTCCGGCAATGCGCGAGTCGTAGGCCGAAGCGTCAAAAAGTGTGATGGGCGCAATGCCTGACTCGCCGGCGAGCAGTTTTTTCCAGGTGTTTTCAATGTCGTTGGCGAGGGGCGTGACGCCGCTTACGCCGGTGATCACTACGCGGGGACGGGTCATGCAAACTCCTTATGGGCGGGAGGGGCGGACGCCCCCCGCTCTTGGGGAATAAATACCGGTCGGGGCGTCCCTCTGCCGGACCATAAACGGAAAAACAACATCCTTCCGTTGCTGCTATGCCGTGAAACCGCCGGCGCTGGACCGCGCCGGAGATATTCTCGGGCCGCAAGCTGCCGGAAGTCCGGGCGTTTCCCCGTACAGGCAGAGCGTGAACATGCCCCGCTGTCGGCATGCGGCCCCTTACGCTCGGTAAAGGAGCCGCCGCCGGCACGGTTGCTACTTTTTGTTTTCAATATACGAGATGGCGTCCTGAACCTTGAGAATCTTCTGGGCGTCGTCATCGGCGATTTCAATGTCAAACTCTTCTTCCATGGCCATGATCAGCTCGGTCAGGTCCAGGGAGTCCGCGCCGAGATCTTCCACAAAAGAAGCTTCGGGCTTCACTTCATCAGCGTTCACGCCCAATTGATCAACAATGATCTTGGTTACTTTTTCCGCAACATCAGACATGGTATCCTCCAAGGTAGTATTGATTTTGTCTACTATGACCGGTTGCGCAAAAGCATTCCGGGCATGGTGGCCGGGCATTTTCAGCATGAAAATATCCGGGCCTGAAATCTTTTCAACAACGACCGGGAGCTGTGCCGACAAAAACCGCACTCTGTTTGCGGCATCGGCCAGGCCCCTCCCCGCGAGCGCCGCATGGGCTTGACGCCTTTCTCAGCAGTACATGCCGCCATTGACGGCCAGCACCTGCCCGGTAATGTAGGCGGCTTTGTCCGAGGCGAGAAAAGCCACGGCTTCCGCCACATCCTGAGGCAAACCCATGCGCTTGAGGGGAATGGATTCCACATAGCTTGCGCGCGTCTCGTCGGGCAGGGCGGCGGTCATGTCCGTTTCAATAAAGCCCGGGGCAACGGCATTGACGGTGATGCTGCGGGCGGCCAGCTCTTTGGCGCAGGACTTGGTAAGGCCGATCAGGCCCGCCTTGGCCGCCACATAGTTGGCCTGCCCGGCATTGCCCATCTGGCCCACCACCGACGCGATGTTGATGATCCGCCCGCTACGGTTCCTGCTCATAATTTTGGCCGCTTCGCGGGAGCAGACGAAAGCTCCGCGCAGATTGACGGCCAGCACCCTGTCGAAATCCTCGTCTTTCATGCGGACCAGGAAACCGTCCTTGGTGATTCCGGCGTTGTTGACCAGTACAGCCAGATTCGCTTTGCCCTTGATTTCCTCTGCAAAAAAGTCCGCTACAGCGGCGCTGTCGCCCACATTGAGCGCAAAAGCCCGGGCGCGCCCTCCGGCAGCCGCGATCTCGGCCACTGTTTTTTCCGCTTCAGCGGGCCGACTTGCGTAGGTGAGAAAAACCTGAAAGCCGTCACGGGCAAGCGTGCGGGCAATGGCCCGGCCTATGCCCCGCGAACCGCCGGTGACCAGCGCCGCGGGCGTCTCGGGCGCGGGAAAGGGAGAAAGCGTGCTTTGCGCTGTGCTCATGCTGTTTCTGCCTTTGCTGTGGATCATGCGGAAATGCTGTTTTATAGCGCAGACGAAGTTTAATTTCAATGCGCGCGGCAGCGGTTTGCCGCCAAACTCCAGTGTAATGGCTAAAAGCGCAGCAAAGCCGCGCCCCAGGTCAGACCGGCGCCGAAAGCCGTCATCAGCACGCGGTCCCCGGCCTTGATCCGCCCGGCGGCGCGGGCTTCGGCCAGGGCCAGGGGAATAGAGGCGGAAGAGGTGTTGCCGTATTGATCCACATTGGTGAAAACGCGATCATTTTCAATATGCAGACGACTGCCCACGGCTTCGATAATCCGCAGATTCGCCTGATGGGGCACAAAAAGAGCGACATCCGCCACAGAAAGATTGTTACGCGCCAGAATTTCCTCGCAGATGCGCACCATCTGCCGCACGGCATGCTTGTATGTCTCGCGGCCCTGCATGT
Organism: Desulfovibrio sp. ZJ200; assembly: GCF_011039095.1. Taxonomy (NCBI): domain Bacteria; kingdom Pseudomonadati; phylum Thermodesulfobacteriota; class Desulfovibrionia; order Desulfovibrionales; family Desulfovibrionaceae; genus Desulfovibrio; species Desulfovibrio sp. ZJ200. The sequence goes on from NZ_JAAKEH010000011.1 coordinate 63,513, forward strand.
GGATGAAAAAGTCTTCGTCCACCGTGTCGCCGGGGCTGTAGTGACATGCCGTGCCGCCCCCCACGGTGATCAGCTCGTGTTGTTTGCCGTCGCTGTGGCAGATGACGTCTTCCAGACCGGCCAGGGCCTTGTGGGGCGAGGCGGTCAGCACGCAGGCGGCGGCGCCGTCGCCGAACAGCACGCAGGTGGAACGGTCGCGCCAGTTGATGCGGCGGGTCAGAGCTTCCGTGCAAACAAAGAGAATGCGGGCCTGCGCGTCCTGGCAGAGCAGGGCCCGGCAGATGGAAAGACCATACAGAAAGCCCGAACAGGCCGCGCCGAAATCAAAAGCCATGACCGGCCCTGCGTTCAATTTGCCAGCCAGAATGCAGGCCACGGAAGGGGAAAGCAGATCCGGGGTGCAGGTGGCTGCAATGATGTGCGTCAGGCTTTCGGCGTCGACGCCCGCGGCCGCAAGCGCCTGGTGCGCGGCCTTCAGGCCCAGGTCGGAGGCGTTCTCCTCGTCCGCCAGCCTCCGGCGCTGTCTGATGCCGGTGCGCGAGACGATCCACGCGTCATTGGTATCCACCAGCCTTGTCAGATGTTCATTGGTCAGTACGGCAGGCGGCACATAGGCGCGCAGCGAGTGCAGATGGCAGATTGGATTCATGGTGTTTACCGTCAGTTAGAGCATATTGCTTTTGAAACGCGCGCTCCGGCGCGTAACGGCGCAAGGAAATTTCCTCTGCTGTCGTCATCTATAAGGCGGCACTGCCGCCAACGGCTGACGCGCGCGGGCGGGCATGGCTTCGCCCTGCCAGAGCGTTTAGCTAATTTCATTAGCAAACCGCTCTAGATGGCGCGGGAGAAACGGGTCAGCTCTTCATTGGCCAGAATGGTTGCAGCAAGGCGGTCATTGGTGCCCTTGCGCACAAATGCGCCGCCCATCTTGATGGCATTGCTCATGGCCCTGGCGCTGGAGCGGCCGTGGCAGACAATGGCCAGTCCCTGAAGGCCGAGCAGCGGCGCGCCGCCGTATTCGGCGTAGTCTATGGTGCGGGCAAAGTTTTTAAAGGCCTTCTTGGCCAGCATGCCCCCAAGGGCGGGAAGCAGGCCTGAAGTGAAGACGCGTTTGAGCATGCGGATCAGCGAAGCCGCAAGACCCTCGCTCATTTTGACGACGACATTGCCCACAAAGCCATCGCAAATGACTACATCCAAATCGCCGGTAAAAATGTCCCGGCCTTCGGCATTGCCCACAAAATTGAGATTTTGGGCCATTTTCAAAAGTTCATAAGCTTCTTTGACCTGACAGTTGCCCTTGCCTTCTTCTTCGCCGATGCTCAAAAGGCTCACGCGCGGCGCGGCATAACTCAGGAGATCGCGGGCAAAAGCATCGCCCATCAGCCCGAACTGAAAGAGATGGTAAGGGCGGCAGTCGACATTGGCTCCGGCATCCAGCACAACCACCGGATTTTTTTCAGTGGGCAGCAGAGCGGCCAGGGCCGGGCGCTCGACGCCGGGGAGCCGCCCCATGATAAACATGCCGCAAGCCACCGTGGCGCCGGAGTGTCCGGCGCTGACCACGCCGTCGGCGGCGCCATCCTTGACCAGGCGGCAAGCCACCTGGATTGAGGCGTTTTTTTTGCGGCGCAGAATATCCGAGGGCTTTTCATTCATGTGCACCACATCATCGGCCTGAACAATATCAAAATGCACGTTGGCGAGATCGAGCTTTTGCAGCTCGCTCTCCAGCTTGGGGGTATCACCCACAAGTAAAACATGCAAATCATGCAGACGGGCGGCCTCAATGGCGCCCGGCACCACCACGGAGGGGCCGAAATCCCCACCCATGGCGTCCACGGCAATGACGGGGCGATCGTTCATTATTCGTTTTCGTTTTTGGCGAGCACCTGGCGGCCCTTGTAAGCGCCGCAATTGGGGCAGACGCTGTGGGGCAGCGTGGGTTCGCCGCAGGAGCAGTAAATGACCGCGGGAACGGCCACGTGGTCGTGGGAACGGCGCATCCCTTTGCGGGAACGGGATTTTTTATTCTGCTGAACAGCCATGAGAGTCTCCTTTTCCGAGTTCACGGAAGGCGTTGGTTCTTTTGCAGTGTCGATCGCGTTATGTCCGCGGCGACGATCTCCTTTATGGTTGTGCCGCGTATCCATCCGGCACGCGCGGCGCGCCGTGTGCGCATCGCGTCCGACGCCCGGGGGCGTTGCCACCCGCACGCCCTGAACGCCGCGTCAGTGGATATGACGAAACTCACTTGCAAGACAGATTAAAATAGCCGAATGTTTTGGAGTTGTCCAGATGCGTCAGCCCCGCAGTCTAAGCCCGCGCAAAACCGCCAGCCTCGGATCGCCTTCATCCCTGGAGCAGGAACAGGGCGCGACATTCAGATTGGCCCCGCACTGGGGGCACAAACCCTTGCAATCCGGGCCGCAGAGGGGATTGATCGGCAGGGCCAGCACAAATTCCTCCCAGCAGATGCCTGCCAGATCGAGCATGGGCGCATTGCGCTCATAAAAGATGCGGCTTTCGGGCGGCTGCGCGGCATCAGGGCCCGCGCCCCCGGAAACGGGAATCCCTTCTTCCGGTTCGGGCAATTCCTCAAATTCTTCAAAAGCGGCAGTAAGCTCCGCCACGGCATCCTCGGCGCAGCGGTTGCACGGCAGAACCACTTCACCGGTAAGCGTGCCGCGCACCAGCCAGCCGCCGTCCGCAGGCAGAATGGTCAGGCGGGCGCGCAGCGGCTTGCTTATGCGGCATTCCATTTCGAATTCCTGGAGCGGCTGCTGCCAGATAGCCTGATCATCAAGGCTGAATTCCTTGCCTCCGGGCGGGAGAGCATGAAGCGATATCCGGTAGTTCTGCATGTTGCACCTCAAAGAGGCGGGTGTTCATACCCGCCATGTTATGCTCTGTCAAGAAAAACGAAGAGCGGTTCCAGGGCTGGCGCATCTTCTCGGCAGCCCTGGCGGCGATGCGACGGCATCGTCCGAAGCCGCAGGCGCGGGCGCGGTTCAACGGCCGGTAAAGATCAGCATCACGGCAAGGCCCGTGAACACCAGACCCGCGGCGCGGTGTACCAGCATCTGGCTGCGCGGGGAGCGGTTGAGCCAGAAGGCCAGTCTGCCGCCCAGCACCGCGACGGAAAAGAAAACAACGATCGTGGCCAGCATGAAAAGAGCGCCCAGGATCAACACCTGAACCACAAGGCTGCCCCGCGCGGGATCGCAGAATTGGGGCAGGAAGGCCAGAAAAAAGAGTGAAACCTTGGGGTTGGTCACATTCATCAGAATGCCGCGACGGTAAAGCGCGGCATAGCCGGGAAAGGCAGGCCCCCCGGCCCCCCCCGCATCCGGGGTTCGGGCCGACAGGGCCCCTGCCCTGAAGGACAGCCATGCCAGATACAGCAGATAGGCCGCGCCCACAGCTTTGAGAAGTGTAAAGGCCAGGGCCGAGCTTTGAAAAATCGCGGCCACGCCCAGGGCTACGGCCGTGGTGTGCACGCACAAGCCCGTCACCAGGCCCAAGGTCGTGATCAGGCCCGCTCTCACTCCGTAAACCGCGGATTGGGTCAGCACAAAAATGTTGTCAGGCCCCGGCGCAATTCCCAGCAGCAGCGAAGTGCCGAAAAAGACCAGGATCACCTCGGCGCTCGGCACGATTGCTCGCCTCCGCTTTGCAGAAAATGTATTTTCTGGTTCCTGGGCCGGGATTTTACCGCGCATTCCAGGCACAAGGCCGTTCCCTTGTGCGCACAGGCCAGGCTTGCCACCAGACGGACCGGGCGGCGGCCTCTGGTGTAACGGGCTCCGCCGGGCTTCAGACCGTTGTGCTGGGCCAGACGGCGCTCCAGGTTGCTGGTGACGCCGCAGTACAGGGTGCCGTCGGCGCATTCCAGAAGATACACATGCCAGACCGCCTCAGTCATGGCCGACCTCCATGAAATGACTTCTAGCGCAGATTACCTTTGACTTTTTATGAAAGTCAAAGGTGGCATTCAGGCGAAAAACGCGGTTTTTGCCTGAATGTACGCCGCGTTGCGGCGGCTGCCGCTTTCGCGTCAGCAGAGCATTTTCAAAGAGAAAATGCTCTAGTCAAAACCGCCGGACAGCCAGGCCACCAGCAGGAAAGACACAAACCAGTTGCCGATGCGCCAGACCCAGGGATTGGGTTTGCGGCCCAGCATGAGCTGGCGCATCTCGCGCAGGCTCCCGGCCACGCTGCCCAGAAGATGAAAAAAGACGAAACCGATGCCTGCCAGCACGCCGAACTGGACCAGACAAACCAGAAACAGCACAAAGCTGATGCACGGCGCGAGGCAGGCATTTTGTTCTGCGCGTCCCGTGCTCCAGATGTGTCCGAAGCGCATGCTCCCGTCGCCGAAGACATTGTGAGATTCAGGACCGTGGGCCTTGTTGCCGAAAGTGCCGTCGTGCCGGTGATGCCTGTTGCTGTCCTGCGTGTGCTCGTGGGATGCCGTTTCCGGTCCCAGCACCTCGGCGTTGACCACGCGGGGCTGTTCCTCGCCGGAGGCGGCTGCGGGCAGCTCCGGGGCGCGTCGGGATTGCGGAGCGTCGGGGCAGGCAGGGCAGGGCGGTCGCGGATCGCCTCTGCCGCGGCCGCAGACAGGGCAGATGAGGGAAGCTTTCATGCCGCTCCTCCCGGGCAATGCAGGTCGGCTTTCACATACGGATCGCAAGGGAAGGAAAGAATTGTCGTCATGGGCTTTTTGTGCCTGTTGGACATGCCGGCGTCAAGTGTTGACTTGCGTTTGGACAGGGGCGGCGGTATTCTCTGCGCCCATACTGCCCATTGCGAAGATGCCGGGGCAAGGAAGGAGAAGTTTATGAAAAGGCAGTGTCTGGCCGCCCTGCTGGCGGTCGCGTTGGGTTTTGCGTTGGCGACGGCCGTACCGGCCTGGGCCGCTCCGTCAGCCGCGCCGGAGCAGATTTTACAGGAAGCCTGGACTGCCTATCATATTGGTGAATATAAAAAAACCCTCCGCCTGATTGAGCCTTTGGCCGTGGACGGCAATCCCCGCGCCCAGGTCATGCTGGGCCAGTGCTATGAAAACGGCCTTGGTGTCAGGCAGGATCTGGCTGTGGCCGCGCAATGGTATCAATTGGCGGCGGAGCAGAACGACAGCCAGGCCCAGGTGCTTCTGGCGTATTGCTATGAAGTGGGCGCCGGTGTGCCGCAGGACCCGAGAGCGGTAGTGACCTTGATGACCCGGGCCGCCAATGCGGGCAATGCCGAGGCGCAATTCAATCTGGCCCTGTATTACAGCAAGGGCCTGCACCAAACCGCCAAGGACCCGAAGGAGAGCTTCCGCTGGGCCAGACTTGCCGCGGATCAAGGGTATGCGCAGGCCGAGCGTTTTGTGGGCGCATGTTATGAGCACGGCTTCGGCATCCCGGAAAATCAGGCTGAGGCGGCCCTCTGGTACAACAAGGCAGCCGCGCAGGGTCTGAGCAGGGAAGGCAGGATTTTCAATACGGTGCGCCACTATCCCTTGCCGTAAGTTGTCTGCCGTCCCGGCTGGCGACCGTGCGCGGTCTCGCCCAGCCTGCGGTACGGAGCCTGCCCCTGCTCGTAATAATCATTGCCTTCAGCATCAATGGCCACAATGGCCGGAAAGTCTTCCACCTCCATGGCGGCCACGGCTTCCGGTCCCAGGTCGGCATAGGCCAGCACAGTGTATTTTTTGATGCAGCCGGAGAGCAGCGCGCCGGCCCCGCCCACGGCCGCCAGATAGGGCACGCCGTGTTTCTTCATGGCATCCACCACTTCAGGCGTGCGGTAGCCCTTGCCGATCATGCCCTTGAGGCCCTGATCCAGCAAGCGCGGGGTATAGGCGTCCATGCGGCCCGAGGTGGTGGGCCCGGCGGCGCCGATGGCCTGCCCCGGCTTTGCCGGGGAAGGGCCCACATAATAGACCACGGCCCCGCGCAGATCCACGGGGAGTTCCTCGCCCCTGTCCAGGGCCTCCACCATGCGTTTATGCGCCGCGTCGCGCGCGGCCAGGATGGTTCCGGAAATGAGCACATGGTCACCGGCTTTGAGCGCGCGGGCCGTGGCGTCGTCAAACGGGGCGCTGATGCGCATGGGCTGTTCGGACATGACATTCCCCTTTAGAGTATTTTTTGATTGAAAATGGATATGTTCACTCAAAAAATGCTCTACAGGATCGCTTCCGCATGCCGCGCGGCATGACAGTTGATGTTGACGGCCACGGGCAGGCTGGCGATATGGGTGGGATACCATTCCACATGCACTTTCAGGGCTGTCGTTTCCCCGCCCAGGCCCTGAGGGCCGATGCCGGTTTTGTTGATCAGCTCCAGCAGCTCATCCTCCAGAGCCGCGTAGCGGGGATCGGGATTGCGCGAACCGAGATCGCGCACCGCGGCTTTTTTGGCGCAGATGGCCGCCATTTCCATGTCGCCGCCCAAACCTACGCCCACCACCAGGGGCGGGCAGGAGTTGGGCCCGGCGGCCAGCACGGCGTCCAGAACCACCTGGCGCACGCCTTCAATGCCGTCGGCAGGCGTCAGCATTTTCAGCACGCTCTTGTTTTCGGAACCCGCGCCCTTGGGCGCAAGACGCAAACGCAGGCCATCGCCCGGCACCACGCTCACATGGATCACGGCCGGGGTGTTGTCCCTGGTGTTGGCGCGCTCGAAAAGGGGCTCGGCCACGCAGGATTTGCGCAAACAGCCGTCCACATAGCCCCGGCGCACGCCTTCATGGATCGCCGCGTTGAGATCGCCGCCCACAATATGCGCGTCCTGCCCCAGCTCCACGAAAATGACGGCCAGGCCGGTATCCTGGCAGATGGGCATTTGCTCGCGCGCGGCAATGTCCGCGTTGTCCATGAGTTGCGCCAGAATGTTCCGGCCCGCGGGAGAGGGCTCCTGGGCTCTGCGTGCTCCCAAACTCTCGTAAACATCTCCGGGCAGATGGCAACATGCCTTGACGGCCAGCTTTGCAACGGCTTTGCTGATGGCCTCGGCTTGAATTTCGCGCATGATCCGTCCTGGTTTGCAGTCTGGAAGGGGCGCACGCCCGTGGGCGCGCATGATCGTCCGCTGTGAAACGCCGATCTTGTATGGTGATGGATGTGAGTCTAGGGTCAGCCCTCATTAAAACACCGTCCGCGAAAAGTCGAGTTTTTTCGGCCGGCAAGGCGCAAGGCCAACATTGGGCGAAGCTGTATTGAACATACCGCAAGGTCAATGTTGGCCTTGCAACGCCGCCGGACGGAAAAAGGCGGCTTTGCAGCAGGTGGATTAGAGCATTTTCTCTTTGAAAATGCTCTGCTGACGCGAAAGCGGCAGCCGCCGCAACGCGGCGTACATTCAGGCGAAAACCGCGTTTTTCGCCTGAATGCCACCTTTGACTTTCATAAAAAGTCAA